>JAUSFM010000010.1 GCA_030651375.1 Candidatus Woesearchaeota archaeon
GCGAATATCACCGACGAGGAAATTAGAATGATCGAAAACAGGTTGAATAACCGACCCCGTAAACGATTGGGATTCAAGACGCCCGCAGAGGTGTTCCATCAATCGTTATCCCGTGTTGCACTTCGTGCTTGAAACCGCCCAATACGGTCAAAGGCAGATTGATAGCTTTCAAGCAGGCGGCAACAGGCAAGGCCTTAATTTCGCGCAGATTCGATCGTTTCTGATACCGCTTTCTCAGTCCCTGCCTGAACAACAAAAAATCGCCAATTGCCTGAGTTCGTTGGACCAGCTGATCACCGCGCAAGCCCGCAAAGTGGATGCGCTCAAGACCCGTAAAAAAGGGCTGATGCAGCAACTTTTCCCCCTCGAAGGCGAAACCCAACCGCATCTGCGGTTTCCTGAATTTCGGGATGCGGGGGACTGGGTGGTGAAAAATCTTGAGGAAATCTGCAAAATTCAGCGAGGAAAATTCTCCCATCGCCCTCGAAACGATCCCCGGTTTTTTGGTGGAAAGTATCCGTTCATACAAACTGGTGATGTTGTTAAATCGAACGGCGGATCAGTTCAAGCAAGTCAGACACTGAATGAGCTGGGTCTTAGTGTCAGCAAGCTTTTCAAACCCCCAATCGTTCTAATTACCATCGCCGCAAATATTGGCGATACCGGCTTGCTTGATCGTGAGGCATGTTTTACTGATAGCGTGGTTGGATTAATTCCAAACAGTCGGGTCTCGCCTGTATTTTTGGAATTGCTGGTCAGAGGAAAAAAGGAGTATCTAAACAAAATTGCTCCCGCTGCGGCTCAGAAAAATATCAACAATGAAATCTTGAGCGTGTTGTCAGTATTGATGCCAGAGTTTGAAGAGCAACAACGCATCGCCGACTGCCTCACCTCCCTCGACGACCTAATCACAGCTGCCACCCAAGAACTTGAAACTCTCAAGACCCACAAAAAAGGGTTGATGCAGCAGCTTTTCCCACAAAATGCCAGCGAGGTAACTGTATGAAAGTAGAAGATTTCAAATCGGGCATCTGGCAACCGCAGTATCAATACAAGAGTTTTGAACCAGTTCCGGTCAATGTTGAATGGTTTTGGGAAAATCCGCTGATCAACACCCTGTTGGAGCGCGCCAACAAAGTGCTTGGCGAGTTGAATGCTTTTTCTTTGATCGTTCCCGATATTGACCTGTTTATTCAAATGCACATTACCAAGGAAGCCCAGACTTCCAGTCGTATTGAAGGGACGCAAACCGCATTTGATGAAGCGGTGATGCCCGAAGAACATATTGCCATTGAAAAACGCGATGATTGGCGTGAGGTGCGTAACTATGTGAATGCGATGAATGAGGCTGTTGCGGAATTAACGCGATTGCCACTTTCCAACCGCCTGCTCAAACAAACACACGCCATACTGATGAGTGGTGTGCGCGGGAAAATGAAACAGCCCGGCGAATTCCGCGTTAGCCAGAACTGGATTGGGGGGTCTAGCCTTTCCGATGCGGCTTTCATTCCGCCGCACCAGAACAGTGTTCCTGACCTGATGGGCGACCTGGAAAAATTTTGGCACAACGACGACATTCATGTTCCGCATTTAATCAGGGTGGCTATTAGTCATTGGCGGTTTCAAGCACGAAGTGCAACTTTGATTAACCGAGGGCAGGAGGCTGAGGATGTTTAGCATTCAAGGCTTCTAGACCTGCAAGTCGAAGTTGCCAATTGAATTACAAACACCTCAGCCAGATTGAAAGATATC
>JAUSFM010000011.1 GCA_030651375.1 Candidatus Woesearchaeota archaeon
CAATCTTTTGCTGCGCAAAAGCTTGTATTGTGCCGGGTGGGCTTCGCGTTGCTCATCCCACCGAACACGTTGTGTGGCAAATATGGTTATCGTGTGCGCGAAGCGCCGTTTTTTCCGGAGGAAAAAACGCCGTCCGTCGTCCACAACAGTTTTTTTGCGTTAGCAAAAAAAATGTTGGTTGTTATGGACGCGTCGGGATTTGAACCCGAGGCCCCAACGTTGCGAACGTTGTGCTCTACCAGGCTGAGCTACGCGCCCAATAAGAACGTGCGTATAACAAGAGGTTTATAAAGCTGGCGGCGCAGCAGTACCGTTAATTCGTCCGTAACCTTTATATACAATCCGTCGTTTTCTTAACTATAGTTAAGTTTGAGGGGAACATGACACAAATAACCCAGTTAGTGCCCAACACCAAAACAGCAACATTCGAAGACATGAAAACATTCGAAATCAATAGGGAGACCTATGACCATTTTAATGAGGAAAATCTCACGTTCAAGGCAGAGGAGGGCATCACTGAAGAATTGGTGTATGTTATCTCAAAACAGAAAAACGAGCCGGACTGGATGCTGCAAAAGCGGCTCGAAGGGCTGCGATTATTCCACCAACTAAAAATGCCTGACTGGGGCCCGTCACTGAACGAACTCGACCTTTCAAAAATTCATTTCTTTGTGCTGCCTGATGCAAAACAAAATGCGCGCACGTGGGATGATGTGCCTGATGACATCAAGAAAACATTTGACAAGCTCGGCATCCCTGAAGCGGAAAAAAACGCGCTCGCTGGTGTGGGCGCGCAATACGAATCACAGGTAGTCTATCACAATCTAAAAAAAGAATGGGAAGACCAAGGTGTTGTATTTCTGGACTGTGATGAAGCGCTCCAAAAATATCCTGACCTCGTGAAAAAATATTTCATGACAACCTGTGTTCCAACGGGGCTCCATAAATTCGCAGCGCTCCACGCAGCGGTCTGGTCAGGAGGAACATTTATTTACATTCCCAAGGGGGTCAAACTCAAAAGCCCCTTGCAGGCATACTTCAGAATGAACGCAAAAAAAGGAGGACAATTCGAGCACACGCTCATCATTGTCGATGAAGGAGCAGAAGTGCAGTACATCGAAGGATGTTCTGCACCATCATACACGGAAAATTCCCTGCACGCCGGCTGTGTTGAAATTCACGTTCTCAAAGGCGCACGCGCGAGATACTCAAGCATTGAAAATTGGAGCAGGAATACCTACAACCTTAACACCAAGCGTGCAGTGGTGTATGAGGACGGAGTGATTGAGTGGGTCAACGGCAACATGGGCAGCCATGTGACCATGCTGTACCCATGCTCAATTCTTCTTGGCGACCGTTCAAAATCAGACTTTATCGGCATCGCCTTTGCAGGCAAAGGACAAAATCAGGACACGGGCTGCAAGACAATTCATGTCGGAAAAAACACGGGCTCAACCATCCTGTCAAAATCTATCAGCAAAGAAGGAGGCATCACGAGCTACCGCGGCTTGTTAAGCATCAAGCCCAGCGCAAAAAACGCGACCTCAAGCGTGAAGTGCGACGCGCTGATGATGGACAGCGAATCACAATCAAACACGTACCCGTACATGGACATTAAAGACAGCAGCGCCGAAATTGCGCATGAAGCAACCGTCGGAAAAATTAGCGAAGAACAAATTTTTTATCTCATGAGCCGCGGACTTGATGAAGACACCGCAACCCAAATGATTGTGTCCGGCTTTATTGAGCCGATTGTCAAACAACTCCCTTTGGAATATGCCGTCGAGCTGAACCGACTCATTGAATTGGAAATGGAAGGCTCGCTCGGATAATTCTGGTGACACTATGCACACAAAGATATCGCCCTTTTTTGAAAACGAACCGGAATGGCTTGTTCGATACCGACAGGACGCAAGAGAAAAAATAATCAAGACCGCTCTTCCATTATTTCGCCACGGATTGAGCATTTCGATTGATCCAATGTTTGACTTTGAGAGGATTGTGACAAAGCAGATAACACCGCACAGGATTATCAAGGTGAATACTGGAAACGCGCAGGTGTTTGAAGGCGCGGAAGTCTTTTCCAGTCCCTACACTGCTTTTCTTGCTTCTTTTTTTAGTGATGAATGGAAAGACGCTGACGACGAAAACAAACTGTATTATCTCAATCAAGCGGGAATGAACGACTTTGTGTTGATTGTACTGCCCAAAAACAGCGAACAAACACAATCGATCGAAATCAATACGGACATCATCGAAACACCCCACATAACAACCATTCTCATTCTCGCCGAACAACAGAGCAAGGGAAAAATAGTCATCACCAAAAAATACGAAACCGATGGCTACTGCGCAGAAACCATTCGCGCCATCGCACAACAAGGAAGCACGGTGGAAATCATCACGCTTGAACACGGCACGGGAAAAAGCATTGCCATTGAAAAACGAAAAGCACGTGTGCACAAAAATGCAACTGTTAATTGGGTTGATGTTCGCCTCGGAACTGAATACACCAAAAACGAGATTGTGACATCACTGGCTGAAGAAGGCGCTTCGACAAAAAATACCGTGCTCTATCTTGCCCGCCACAAACAAAAATATGATATTTTTACCTCGTCACGCCACGATGCACCCCGCACCACTTCAGATATTTTCACCCGCGGCGTGCTCAACGATCAATCAAAAGGACTTAGCAGGGGACTTGTACATATCGGCATAAACGCAGCCGGCTCCAACGGATACGAAAAACAAGACGCCCTGCTTTTGAGTGATACCGCAGAAGCAGATGCCATTCCCAATCTTGAAATCAACAACCATGACGTCAAGTGCAGCCACGGCTCAACCGTCGGCCCCATTAACCCGGAAAAAATGTTTTACCTCATGAGCAAGGGGCTAGGAAAAAAAGACGCGCAACAACTTATCGTTGAAGGATATTTTACACCAGTGATTGAAACATTTACTGATGAGGCGCTCAAAGAAAAAGTGCGGGAAACTATACGCGAGGCGCTGGCATGATAACCGACCAACAAACCCAAGAGCTGCGCAAAGACTTCCCACTCTTGCGAACGAAAATGAACGACAAGAAGTTGGTTTACTTAGACAATGCTGCGACCACCCAAAAACCAAAACAGGTCATCCAAGCAATCAAAGAATTTTATGAAAAAGACAATGCGAATATCCACCGTGGTATTTACACGTTGAGTGAACAAGCAACACAAAGGTATGAAGACGCAAAAAAAACAGTCGCTGGATTTATCAACGCTCGGCCAGACGAAATCATCTGTACGAGAAGCACAACAGAATCACTCAACCTGCTTGCCTTCACGCTGCCTGAATTATTCACCGGCAAAGATGAAAGAACCGAAATCGTGCTCACCGAGATGGAACACCATGCGAACCTCGTGCCATGGCAGCAGGTTGCAAAGAGAAAAGGATGGACGCTGAAATTCATTCGGATGAAAGAGGATTTCACGCTTGACTATGAGGACGCAAAGAAAAAGATATCAGAAAAAACAGCGATTGTTTCAGTCGGGCATGTTTCAAATGCACTTGGCACAATAAATGATGTTGAAACGATATGCCGAATCGCGCACGAAAAAGGGGCATTGTTCATTGTCGATGCTGCCCAAAGTGCGCCGCACATGCCGATTGACGCCAAAAAGATTGGCTGTGACTTCCTCGCATTTTCCGGCCACAAGATGTGTGGACCAACCGGTATCGGCGTGCTGTTTGGCAGAAAAGAACTCCTTGAAAAAATGCCGCCATTCAACACCGGCGGTGATATGATTCGAAAAGTCACCTACGAAAATGCTGAATGGAACGACGTGCCGATGAAATTTGAAGCCGGTACACCAAATATTGCTGGAGCAATCGGACTTGCCGCAGCAATCGAGTATCTGAAAAAAATTGGCATGGAAAACATCGAGGCGCATGAAAAAGAACTCTTGAAATACACACTGGAAAAAATAAAAAAAGTAGAGAACATCACCATCTACAACGCAGGCATCGAAAACAGCAGCGGCATCCTCTCGTTCAACTTCAAGAATATCCATGCGCACGACGTCGCCGCGGTATTGAGCGATGAGGGCATCTGCATTCGCGGCGGCCACCATTGTGCCATGCCGCTGATGAACAAGCTCGGCATTGCAGGCACTGCCCGCGCAAGCTTTTATTTGTACAACACGACGAAAGACATCGATAGGTTTATTAATGCACTTAAAAAAATACAAAAACTATTCAGGTGAAACCATGAGAAAAACAGATCATCCAATTGATGAATTATTTGTGAAGCGCTGGTCGCCCCGCGCCATGAGTAATGAACCAGTGAGCAAAGAAGAACTAATGACACTGTTTGAAGCAGCGCGTTGGGCGCCATCATCGTACAACAACCAGCCGTGGCGATTTGTGTATGCGCTGAAAAACACGCCGCACTGGGACACGCTGTTTAACCTGCTGGTTGACTTCAACAAGGGCTGGTGCAAAAATGCTGGCGCGCTCGTCGTCATTATTTCAAAAAAAACATTTGACCACAATGGAAAGCCAGCACGCACCCACAGCTTTGATACCGGCGCTGCGTGGGAAAACCTTTCATTGCAGGGCACGCTAAAAGGGCTTGCAGTACACGGAATGGAAGGATTTGATTACGACAAGGCACACAAAGAATTGAAGATTCCAGATGACCACACTATTGAAGCGATGTTTGCAGTTGGTAAACACGGCAGAAAAGAAGATCTTGCTCCTGAAATGCAGAAGGGGGAAGCACCGAATGACCGCAAGAAAGTGACTGAATTCATTTTTGAAGGAACAATGTGAATGACTATGGAAGCAACACTCGCACGAGAACTGTATCAGGAACATATCATTGACCTGTTCAAGCACCCGCATAATTTTGGCATGTTGCAGGAAGCAACGCACTGCCACACGGAAAATAATCCGCTATGCGGTGATGAAGTAACCATGCAGGTGGTGATGAAAAACGAAAAAATTGAGAATGTTCGTTTTACGGGCCATGGCTGTGCGATTTCAACGGCATCGGCATCGCTTGTCACCGACAAGGTAAAGGGAATGAGCAAAACCGACGTCGTGAAAATGACCACTGGTGACGTCTTAGAAATGCTCATGATTCCTATCGGCCCGGTGCGACTGAAGTGCGCGTTGCTGGCGCTGGAAACAATTCAGAAAACAGTACAGATGTGAACATGGCACTGCTTGAAATAAAAGATTTGCACGCCGCCGTGGACGGCAAAGAGATACTCAAAGGAGTAAACCTCACGCTTGAACTCGGAACCATCAACGCGCTCATGGGGCCAAATGGTTCAGGAAAAAGCACGTTGTCGAATGTACTAATGGGCCACCCAAAATATAAGGTAACCAGCGGCAAGATATTTTTTAACGGTGAGGAGATGACTGAACTGTCACCGGATGAACGGGCGAAGAAGGGATTATTTTTGTCATTCCAGTACCCCTGCGAAATTCCCGGTGTGACGATTTCAAATTTCTTGCGGAGTGCACTAAATAGTGTCAAAAACAAAAAGATTTCAGTCCTCGATTTCAAGAAATTGCTGCATGAGAAAATGGAGCTGCTGAAGATGGACAAAAATATCGCGACGCGATATTTGAATGAGGGTTTCTCTGGGGGCGAGAAAAAACGGGCGGAGATACTTCAACTTGCAGTGCTCGAGCCAACGCTTGCGATACTGGATGAAACGGATTCAGGGCTTGATATTGACGCACTACGCACGGTTGCTGAAGGCGTCAACAAATTCATGACGCCGGAGAAATGCATTTTGATTATCACGCATTACAAACGGATTCTTGAATATGTCAAACCTGACAAATTATTTATTATGGTTAATGGAAAGATCGCATTATCGGGCACCGGCGAACTGGTTGACCAGCTCGAAGAGAAGGGTTATGGATGGATTGAGGAGGATTAAGCCCCGCCCAAATACAGCTTCGCCACGCGCTTGTCGTGCAGTAATTTTTTCGCGTCGCCCGACAAACGGTTTTTTCCCAATTCCAAAACGTAGGCATAGTGCGACAAGGCAAGGCTCAGCCGCGCATTCTGTTCAACAACCAGAACAGAGATGCCATCCTTCCGGTTTATTTCAACAATTTTCTTGAAAATCTGCTGTTTCAGATGGGGACTTAAACCGAGAGAAGGTTCATCAAGCAGCAACAAGCGCGGCTTCATCAACAATGCACGCCCCATCGCAAGCATCTGCTGTTCGCCGCCGGAAAGAAGGCCTGCTTTTTTGTTCTGCCGTTGGTGAAGTAGGGGAAAGCGTAAAAAAATTTCTTCGATTTCTTTTTCAATCGGCTCGTCGCGGATGTAGGCGCCCAGTTCTAAATTCTCACGCACTGTGAGGTTCGGAAACACACTTCTCCCCTGCGGCACAATAGCTATACCATGACGGACAATTTTATCGGGCGCACATGTTCGAATGTGCTTTCCGTCAAAAATAATATTGCCATGATTTTTCTTGACCAGCCCAAAAATATTTTTCAGCACGGTCGATTTTCCCGCGCCATTCGGGCCGATGATGCAGACCATCTCGCCCGGATACACTTTCAGTGAAACATCATGCAAGACTTGTACGCGATCGTACCATGCGTCGAGATGAGCAATCTCAAGCAATGGTTTTCCCGTTCGTTGTTGTTTTTGGTTTGTTTTTTTCATCTTACGTCACAATTTTTGTGTCAATGCCGCCAAGATAAGCGTCCAGCACTTTTTTATTTTTCCGCACCTGCGCGGGAGTTCCAACTGCAATTTCCTTGCCATAGTCCAAGACGACAACGGTGTCGCACAGACCCATGACAAATTCCATGTTGTGCTCGATGAGAAGTATTGTTTTTCCCTGACGCCGCAGTTTTTTCAGCAGCTCGCTGATTTTTGCGAGCATTGTCAGATTGACGCCAGCAGCCGGCTCATCAAGAAGCAGAATTTCAGGCTCGCCAACTAATGCGCGTGCAATCTCAAGCAGTTTTTGCTGGCCGTAGCTCAAATTTTTTGCCAGCTCATCTTTTTTTGCCGTAAGCCCGACGAATTCCAAGAACGACATGCACTGTGTTTCGTGCTGGCGCTCTTCAGCAGCAAGCGAAGGGATGCGAAAGAGCGCATCGGCAATTCCTTCACGCTCATTTTTTCGCCCGAGCATCATGTTATCAATGACGGTCATGTTTGGAAACAGGCGAATGGATTGAAAAGTTCTGCTGATGCCCCGGCGTGCAACGCTGTCAGGGGAACTACCGCCAATCGCAACGCCGTCGAGCAAGACGTGCCCGCTGGTCGGAGTAAGAAAGCCAGTGATAATATTGAAAACGGTTGTTTTCCCCGCACCATTCGGCCCGATGAGGCCGACAATTTTTCCTTCAGGAACAGAAAAAGAACACGCGTCAACGGCTTTGATGCCGCCGAAATCTTTTGAAAGATGGCGTACTGTAAGGATGTTTCTCATGCAGACACCCCCCGCACTCGGTGCCACCAGTGCAGGATTTTTTTTCGAAGCGAGCCCTCGCTAACAAGTCCATTTGGTCTGAAATGCATCATCAAAATAAGTATAACGCTGTAGATAATGTCCCGCAGTGCTGCCATGATATCCGTTGGCAATTTGATGAAACGCAGAGGTTCAGGAAGAATAACGAGAATAATCGCACCGATGATGGAACCGGCAAGACTGCCCATGCCGCCGAGCACAACCATGGCAACCATGAGCACGGTTTCAAAAAAGGAAAAGGTTGTCGGATCAATGAAGGTGATGTAGTGCGCATATAAGCTGCCGGCGACACCGGCAAACGCTGCGCCAATCGTCAGCGCAAACAGCTTGTACCTGACGACGTTTTTACCGAGGGACTGCGCGGCAATTTCGTCTTCGCGGATTGCGCGCAGCACGCGGCCGAAGGGCGAATGGACAATGCGGTGAATCAGAAAGACAACAATACTGGTGACAACAATCGCGAGGATGAGAAAATCCTGCGTGTCAGTAAACCGGAAACCAAATAATTCCGGCTTGGGAATGCCGGGAATACCGAGTGGTCCGCGTGTAAGAGACGACCAGTTTTTCATCAGCGAACGAACAATTTCACCAAAGCCCAGCGTTGCAATCGCCAGATAATCACCGCGCAGCCGCAGGCAGGGAATACCGATCAAAAGGCCGGCAACTCCCGCAAGTACCACACCGCCGGCGAGTGAGGCGAGCCATGAAAAGCCCAGCACTTTTGCCAACAATGCAGAGGTGTACGCGCCAATGCCGAAAAACGCGACGTGGCCGAGGTTGAGCATGCCCGTGAATCCGAGAATGATATTCAAACTGGCGCTGAGTATCACATAGATACAGATGAGGATGCCGAGGTGTTCAAAATATCCCATGCTATGCCTCGTTTTTCCGCACGTCGGTTTCTTTTGACTCGCCGAGAATGCCGGTGGGCTTGAAGATAAGCATGATAATGAGTATAAGGAATGAGATTGCAGGTTTGTAGCCAGACGGGATGAACCAAATACCAATATTTTCTGCAAGGCCAATAACAAAGGCGCCAAGCACGGCGCCATGAATGTTCCCAATACCGCCGACAACCGCTGCACTAAATGCGGCAATGCCCAACGCCACACCCATCGTCGGCTGAATCGTTTGCTCGACGCCGATAAGCACACCGGCAAGCGCTGCCAGTGCAGAGCCAAGCGCGAAGGTGAACATGATAACTCTATCAACATTGATGCCGAGGGTTAATGCAAGTGAAAGGTTGTCGGTTACTGCCCGCATTGCCTTGCCCATTTTTGTGTATTTCAGGAAGAGGAAAAGAAATGCCAAGACAATGGCGGTGGTGACGATGATAACGAGTTGATGGTTCGTGACCATTGCGCCGAGAATTTCACGGCCCACCGTCACATTGCCGGTGCGCAGTGTTCGAATGTCACCACCCCAGATGATAAGCGCAACGCTCTGCAGCAGCAATGACATCGCCACTGCCGTAACAAGCGGCGCAATTTTCCCGGAAAACCGCAGCGGACGATATGCAACGCGCTCGATGATGATTCCCAGCAATGCTGCAAGTGCCATGGCAATAACCGCTGCCATCCATAACGGAAGCGCAAAGACGTGCACACCCGTGTACGCAAAATACGCACCCATCATCAAAATTTCTCCGTGTGCGAAATTAATGAATTTCAGAATGCCGTACACCATCGTATAGCCAAGTGCCACGAGCGCATAAATAGCTCCTGCAATGATGCCGTTCGCAATGAGCTGGGCGAGGAGAGACATGAATACGTTGGTTTAGAAGCCGGTTTAAATAGTTTTTGAAGGAGATTAAGTTTGAGATGATCCTTGAAAAACAGAAATGAACTGTCAAAAGATTTATATAACTCCTGAATATTTTCGGTTGGATGAGTAATAAAGAAAAAACAAAAATGAGTTTATGGAGTAAGATATGGAAGAGTCTAGCTGCTCTAGCCATAGTGTATGGTTTACTTAGTATAACTGGATTGACCATAAAATTTGACCTATGGATATTTGTGTTGGTAGCAGTAATATTCTTTGCAGTCTATTGGCATTTACTTGAGCAATTAAAGGATAAAATTGATTTTATCAAAAAATATTTTTTAGAACTTCAAAAAGACATAAAATATATAAAAACAAAGATAGATAACAAGTGATTATAATGACCTTATCCAAAAAAGCAAAATTAAATCTTGTAGCTAATTTGAAAGAGATAATTCTAGCTGCTTTACTGTTGTACATACTGTGGGCAATTATAAAGACACTTTATCTTGGTGGATAGAAAAACTGATCAGTATATCCTCAAAAGGTGATGAGCAATGCAGATACCAATAGAACTAATAACATTTCTGATTACAATAATAGTTGGAGGATATCTGATACTCAAAGTAAGATCTATATTAAAACGGAAGATAGCAGAATATGTGAAGCAAAAGTACCAGAGATAGAAACAATGCTCAGAAGAGAAAGAAAATAAAAAAATAATTAAAAGTTTATTCCTGCTTCACAAATTTGCCATCCTTAACGACGAAGAGGTCGTAGGATTTTTCTACTTCACCGAATTCATCGAATTCAAAGGTCCCTGATACGCCGTTGTATTCGCCCATCTGGTTGAGGTAGTCTTTGATGGCTGATCCTGTGCAGTCGGTCTTGGCGCAGGCATTCAGCAGAATCATCGTTGCGTCCCATGTTTCAGGGTTGTACGCTGATGAATCCTTGTTGTATTTTGCCTTGAATTTTTCATTCAGCGCCGTGAGTTCTGCAGATTCAGGAACCGCAGGCAGCGTCACGGTAAATCCTTCAGCCGCGTCGCCCGCATTCGTGAGCACGGTGTCGTCTTTGGACGCATCCGCACCAACGAGTGTTGCCGTAATGCCAAGTTCTTTAATCTGCTTGAGCACAATGGGCGCTTCGGCAGGGAACAGAGGCATATAGATTGCGTCGGGATTGAACTCTTTTATTTTGGTCAGCTGGGTACGTACATCGTTACTGCCCGGCTCAAGAGACTCAACCGTTACATCAAGGCCAAGCTTTTTTGCTTCGTTAACAAAGACACCGCTGATGCCAACGCCCCAGTCGTCATTTCTAAACAAGACACCAACTTTTTTGGCGCCTGATCCCTTGACTAATGCAGCTGCCTTTTTCCCTTGGCCAGCGTCAGAAGGCACGACACGGAAGACATAGTCTCCTGCATCTTTTATTTTCGGGCTTGTCGCACCGTAGGAAAGCATAACAACCTGTGCCGGCTCTGCAATCGGCGCAGTGGCGAGCAATGCAGACGAGCACAGCGTTCCAATTATTGCGGATACTTTGTCCTGATCAATCAATTTCTGCGCAACAGTCGTCGCGGTTTTTCCTTCACAGCGGTCGTCTTCAAAAACAATGTCTATTTTCTTGTCGCTGTTTGCATTGAATTCCTCCAATGCCAGTTCTGCTGTTTCTCGGTTCGGAACACCGATGGACGCGGCATCACCGGTCTGCGGGCCCATGAAGCCGAGCTTGTAATTTTGCGTGGTGACTTCACTGCGTTTCTGCACTGTGCATCCTGTGAGCAGGAGCAGCAGGGCAACAGAAACAATCATCAGAAAAGAATGTTGTTTGTTCATTGTTCAAACCCCCCATGTTGATTAATGAGGGAATAAAGTAATGCTGGATTTATAAAGATTGTTGTGAAACGATTGATTGGCACTCCTCACAAATGCCCGTAACTTCAATCTGAAAATGGCAAATGCTTCCTTTGAGTTTGTTTTGCAGAAAACCAATATCCTTCACGGCAAAGTGAGAGGTGGCGCCGCATTTTTCACAGATAAAGTGGCAGTGGCTGGTAAAGGTAGTTGAGTAGATTATTTTTCCATTGCATGAAAACGAGCACAGTGTGCTGGCGGCCTGTGACTCTTTCAAAAAACGGTACACAGTTGCTATGCCGATATCGGCATCCCTGCGGTGTGCCTTTTTGAATAAGTCAGGGGCAGTGAAAAAAGCATGCGTACCGCTGACCAGCGTCGTGAGCAGCTGTTTCTGTTTTGTTTTCCGCGAGATTCTGCCCATTATTGATACTGAATATCAGTAATATTTAAAAATATCGGTTTCTTACGAGTAGGTATGGCATCCATCTGGGTATACACGATCATCAGCGTTCTGGTAGTCAGCCTTATTTCCCTCGTCGGGTTGATAACACTGGCGATTACATCCAACCGGCTCAAAAAAGTGCTTATTTACCTCGTCAGCTTTGCTGCGGGCGCCTTGTTCGGAGACGCGTTCCTCCATCTCCTTCCGGAAGCTGTGGAACATGCAGGGGGCCTCACCGTGCAGTTGTCGCTGTATGTACTCGGCGGCATTGGACTTATGTTTGTTGTTGAGAAGGTTATCCGCTGGCGACACTGCCACATCCACATGGAAACCGCGCATCACCACCCGTTCGCGCTCATGAACCTGTATGGAGATGCGGTGCATAATTTTATCGACGGCCTCATCATCGGCGCGAGCTACCTTGCCAGCATCCCGGTGGGGATTACCACCACCATCGCCGTCATTCTCCACGAAATTCCGCAAGAGCTCGGCGATTTTGGCGTGCTGCTCCACGGCGGATTTTCCAAAATGAAAGCGTTATTTTTTAATCTCCTCACTGCGCTCACTGCAGTTCTGGGCGCAATAATTGCGCTCTTGTTGAGCGGATCAGCAGAGAATCTCACCGCGTTTTTCATTCCGTTTGCTGCAGGCGTGTTTATTTACATCGCCGGCTCTGACCTGATTCCAGAACTGCATAAGGATGCCGGAGCAAAAGAATCGCTGCTGCAATTCTGCGCGTTTGCCGTGGGTATTGGCTTCATGGCACTGATGCTGTTGATGGAGTAGGCATCACATCGTCACCTGATACTGTTCTTGTCCATCGTATCTATTCCAGAATACATATACGAGGCAAACAAATTTTATATAAACAGGTAACGGAATGTAGAAAAAAACAGGTGGTGATAGTATGTCTGATGTTCGAACGGTTCTTCAAAAAATAAAAAATGAAAATCTCGACATGGTTGACGTCAAATTCGTTGACCTCCATGGTATTTGGCAGCATTTTAGCATTCCGGCAACTGAATTGAGCGAAGACACCTTTGAAAACGGCCTTGGCTTTGACGGCAGTTCCATTCGCGGGTTTCAGGAAATCAATGAAAGCGACATGCTCCTCATGCCCGACCCTTCAACAGCCTTTACCGATCCTTTCTCCTCAAAAACGATTAGTCTTATCTGCACAATAAAAGATCCAGTCACCAAAGAAAAATATTCACGCGACCCGCGGTACATCGCCGAGAAAGCAGCAGAGCACCTCAAGAAAACCGGCGTTGGTGACATCAGCTACTGGGGGCCTGAAGCGGAATTTTTTATCTTCGACAGCGTACGCTACAGCCAGAATGAGTATAGTTCTTGTCATGCCATCAATTCTGAAGAAGGGATTTGGAACAGCGGCAGAGAAAACGAAAAAGACAATCCAAACCTCGGCTTCAAAATCCCCCACAAACAAGGATATTTTCCCGTGCCGCCCAGTGACACGCTGCAAGAGCTGCGCAATGACATCATCCGAACAATGATACGATGCGGCATTCACATTGAAGTGCACCACCACGAAGTCGCCACCGCTGGCCAGTGCGAGATTGATATGCGCTTTGATTCGTTGGTGCAGATGGCAGACAAGCTGATGCTGTACAAGTACATTGTCAAAAATGTTGCACGATCCCACGGCAAGACCGCAACGTTCATGCCGAAGCCGATTTTCAACGACAACGGCTCGGGCATGCACTGCCACCAGAGCATCTGGAAAGACGGCAAAAATGTGTTTTTTGATGCACAGGGATATGCAGGCATCAGCCAGACCGCGAAGTGGTACATCGGCGGCCTGCTGAAACATGCGCCGGCGCTGTGCGCTTTCATCGCGCCGGGCACCAACAGTTACAAACGGCTCGTGCCGGGTTTCGAAGCGCCGGTGAATCTGGTGTACAGCCAGCGCAACAGAAGCGCCGCAGTGCGAATTCCTTTATACTCGCAGAGTGAAAAGGCAAAGCGCATTGAATTCAGGACACCGGATCCCAGCTGCAATCCGTATCTTGCGTTCGCGGCCATGCTGATGGCCGGGCTTGATGGAGTGAAAAACAAAATTGATCCGGGCGAGCCAACCGACGTGAACCTGTACGAGCTTGAAGGAGAAGCCGCGGCAAAAATAAAATCAGTGCCCAGCTCACTGAAAGATGCGCTCGAAGCGCTCAAGGCAGACCACGCCTTCCTGCTCGACGGAGGGGTGTTCACCAAAGACCTGATTGATACATGGATCAAATTGAAGACTGAAGAAGTGGACGCGATACGGCTCCGGCCGCATCCGTGGGAGTTCCACTTGTATTATGATGCATAACATTTTTATTCTTATTCTTCTTTTTTATATCCATGAAAAAACCAACTCCTGCCCAATGCCACATCCTGTATGAGAAAGGCACCGAGCCTGCATTTTCAGGAAAATTTGTGGACAACAAAAAGAAAGGAACGTACACCTGTGCAGGATGCTCCAGTGAATTATTTTCTTCTGACACAAAATTCGATTCCGGCACCGGCTGGCCGAGCTTTTTTGACGCGAAGAATAAAAAAGTAAAACTTGAAAAAGACACGAGCCACGGCATGGAACGCGTTGAAGTGTTGTGTGCGAAATGCGGCGGCCATCTGGGCCACGTGTTTGACGACGGGCCGAAGCTGACATTCAAGCGGTATTGCATTAATTCTGGAGCGCTGGAGTTTGAAGAAGCTAAGACACATTGAGCAAATAAGCACTGGCATCTGCAATAGGCGTACCGCGCTCTAATTGGCGTGCACGTATCTCTCTTTCTGAAGCAAGGGCAAGCATGGTGCCCGGTTTTTTTAATTCTGTGCGGAGATACTGTTCATATTCCGGAACAAAACGAACTTCAAATATTTCACCCAAACGATTAGTTGCATGGATAGCAACACCTTCGCGAATAGTAGTATAATGGTCACAAATTCGCTGCACGCGCTCAACCTGAAGAGCGTCGTCTGAAAAATCAGGCAGACCATAGCAGGTTAATTCTTCACGAAGTTCACGAACAGGTGATGTTTCTCTTTCCTCACCACGTCTGTACCAGTCTTTAAATGCATGAAAATTTTCTGGAGGAAGATACAAACGAAGGTCGTTTGTTTCTGGCTTTTCAAACTCTGCGTCAATGCTTTTTAAGAACGGGCGCGCAGACTCATGAAATTCCAATGCGCCGCCCAGCGGCGCAAATTCGAGTATGCCTTGAATTCGACGTGAGCTTGTCAGGTCAAGAAGCAATCTGCCATCAAGGCCAATGCGGCTCCATGCCACGGCACACACGCGAACGAGATCGGACATACGGAGAAGCAAATAGCCGACGGTATTTAAACCTTTCTTTATAAAGAAGCCGAAACAGACAGAGAAACGATACCGCATTAATTCGGGGGCGCTGGAGTTTGAAGAGAAGAATTAATACGGCATTCGCACGTGTAGTTTTGGAACCACCTGAAAATGTTTTATATTTTTTGTCAGAAGTTCAGCATCATAAACAAGTGCTGTCGCGGCGATTAATGCATCAGGAAGAGCGAGGCCATAATCTCGAGACAAATCACCTCCAAGAACCGCAATAGGATTAGTAACCATTATCTTTTCCCAGCGGTGTAGAAAATGGAGCGTGAATTCTTTTTTTCGTGCATCGGCACACTCTTTCCCGGCAATAAGCTCGGCTTCAGTAATTGCAGAAAAGATAACATCATCAGCGTCAGCAATGGATTCAAAAAAACGGATGGCAGGAGCATGCTTTCTTAAATGATCGATAAAAATGTTGGTATCAAGGAGCATCATTGAAACTCACGTTTTCTTCGGGGCTCCCATGTTTTTCTCATCCGGTTTTCATATTCAACACCCGTTTCTTTTGTAGTGGTCCATAAACCTGCGGCAGCGTTAATAACGTCTTTGTTCAGTTTGAGGATATCAACGCGGTCACCTTCTATTGCAAAGATGACACTGCCTCCTTCTTCGAGGCCTTTGAGTTCTCGTACATCCTTTGGGATGGTGACCTGCCAGTTCCGAGTTATTTTCGCAATGCCCATAGTAGAGAATATTAGTAATAATTACTATATAAAGTTTGTTATTTTAATGCCTCAAAACTCTTCAACATCCTCAAAGAACCATCCTTCCGGCTCGCCGATAACGCCGGCACATATTAGTAATCATCCATTAGTGGCGAATATAGAAAGGTTTATATACCCCCGTTAGTTTTTCCCTAATTATGAGAATAACCGTCCCAACTCTTGCACTGATTTTTGGATTTATAGCACCGCGTACTTCAGCTTCTGCACCACCCCCACAACACTTGGCTGATGCTGATTCTGCTGTCTTTGCTATGAATCTTGTTACTTCTTGCCGAGAAAATGGATTGAGTGCAGACCAATGCTATGACCTATCGCGGGACCAACACAACGAATGCTCAACAAATTATAATTGTGTGAATCTGGTAAAAGAGCTTGCTCCCCATTGGCTGCCTCTTGCCACTACCAATCACGCAGCGCCAAGTGCTCCAGCGGTTCCTGCAAATGTCCTACCGATAACTCCTCCACCCACCCAACCTGCTGAAATTTCCCATCATACTCTTCCACTTCAATCAATAGATTCTGATCCTTATCAGTCTCTTCGGTTTGAGTCAACACCAACCAACGCAGTACTTACCGTAACAAAATTAACCTACAGTGACGCAAAAGCCAAATTTGACAGCAATGAATCCTACATATTTCAAGATGGGGCTGGTAAAAGCGCACCAGATAATAATCCTGATATTATTGACGGAACAAAGGACGGTATGAATCTTGGAATAAATGGTGAAAGTACCCCGATTAGTCTTGAATTCGGAAATGAGTACCGCGCTCTTCGTGATGAAGTTGTTCAAAAATATTCTGACCAATTAAGAGAAGTTATGATAGGCCAACGTGAGGGAACATTTAACGTGTATAGGGTAAATACCATTCAGGAATTACCGACAGAGGCACAAAAAACCTTAACTGAAGTCATCAAACAAAACATGTCACCCTTTGACAAAAAAACCAATCGCACATGGACTATTGTACTAGCGCAAGATAGCCGAGGCATAGAATATATTGCTGCCGGTTCAGAAGAAAAAGACATAACGAAGTGGTTCTATGCACACAACGAGGGATACGTCACTGATGGAGAACAAGTCAACCTGCTCAATCCAGCGGATTCCACTCAAGAAATGATAAAAAATCTTGTAACGCTCGCCGTTGAAATGGATAACCTACGACAGCGCCAAGACCAACAGACGCTGCATGTTAATTCAGGATTATAATTCTTTCAGAACGAGAATCATTCACTTTGTGGCGGACGAGGATGTGGATCATAACCAGAGGGGATATTTTTTAATTATGCGTCACAAAAGATACATCTGCTCATAACTCCAGTTCGAAAAAATAATAGCTTCCCAGATCTCAAACAGTTTTTGCAGACGCTTTTATTACAACTTTGACATTTTACAATTTCTTTTTTACAGATTTCATTTTTACACCCGGGGCAAGTGCGCATATCTTCTTCACAAACATACTTAGCACATACATGACATTTGACTAAATGTGATTTACATGCCCTCTTTTGACAGATTACACATGAATAACCATGATCTACACAATTTAGTTTAGCACAAGAATAACAAACGTACACATCCTTTTTTATTTTTTTAAAGCAAGTAGAACAATTCCCAAGTTCGTTTATTCCTAACCAATCGTAGTTGATTCTTAATTTTTTAGAATTTTTTTCTGCGTGCAGATTAAACTCAACTGTTGAAACTGGAGCAAAAAGATATTGAACGTCACATATAGAAAACATTTCTTTTTCGGGTTTTATTTCAAAAGAAGTAAGTAGTTTCTCTGATTTGTTCATATAATCGGTTTCAATTTTTTTAATGTATCTATCTTTTTCTAATTCTACCTGTTCCAATAATTTTTTTTGAAATTTTAGAGTTGAGTCAAGTCTGTCAATCTTATTTTGTTTTGAAAGTGATTTATTATCCTCAGACACAATCATCGCGAAGGCGACTTTCTGTTTCCTTAATTGTTGCAATTGTTTTTCTGCTAATCCTCCAGTGAGATTTTTAAAAGCTTCGGTTTCTAATGAAAGTCTTTCTTTAGTTTCTTCAATTTTTAATGCTAATCTTTCTTTTTTATTATGAAATTTATTCAACTTATCTTCCATCTTTTCATTTATTTCAGTTTGTAAAGAATCAAATATATTTTTTAGAACTTCTTTTTTGTTTTTTGAATAAAAATGTGTTGTTTGATGATAGAAATATTGCCCTATTATTTCCCCCATGCTATCGTTAAGTCCTTTTGAAAAAACTGTTTTTGAATCAAGAGTGAGTTCGGCTTTAGGACCATCAATTTCTTTAGTTTCTCCAACAAATTTAATATTTTCGAAAAAGACAACATCTTTATCTAAACGACAAACATATGTTTTTTTAAAATTAATTTCCGGAATATCTTGATGAACATATACGGTTTTAAATAAAAGAAACGGAATAAAATCAATTTTTTTCGATACTAAGTCATATTTAATATCTTTAATATTGAGTATTAATTCACCAAGAATGTGATTGTGATTGAATCGTTCTGTTAATTCACGAAAAACAGGTTCTTGTTTTTTTTCTAATTTTTGTTCTTTGAGATTAGAGAAATATGTCATCATTATTTTGTCAAAACGATTTTCTTTTGATGAGCTTATAAGCATTTCAAGTTGTTTTAATTCACTCAGATCACTTTCTTTACATCTTAATTTTTTAGCGATAAAGTTTCTGTCTAATGGATTTGGAAGGTTGAAAGATATGGTTGTTGCTATGTTAGCAAGTATTTCTCGGCTGAAATCAGCGGGGGTTTGAGACGATATTATAACAGACAGTTTATATTTTCTCGCTTCCCTAAGAAGTGTGTCAACCGGTGAACCTTTGTAAGCTAGTCGATGTGATTCGTCAAGCACTATACAAAGTGGAGTTTCAGAACCTCCTTGTTTATAGAAAAAGTGCCAAAGACCATACAAGATAAATTCAGCAACCGTGATTCTTACCTCTTCTGAAAAAAGATTTTTAAGTTGAAAGGAAATTCGTTTATCGGTATAGTCTTCAAATTTTATTTTTTTAGTTCCAGAAAAAGAAGGATTATTGAATAGAGGATGTAACCTATCAAAAACTGATATTGCCCTGGTTTTTTCTTCTGTCGTTTTTGTATCAGTTTCATATTTTTTAAGAATTTTTTCAACATCTCTAAAAGTTGGGGCATTTTTATTCCATGTTTTTTTATCGTTATTTTTTATGCCTTTTGATTGATAACTTTCTTCTATTGCCCGCATTATTAATCTTCTTTGCCTTACGCCCAAAAGATAGATATTGTCTATTATCTCCGTTATTCGTTCGCTCTGCTCAATTGGACCTATTCCCATAAGGTCTAATGGATTGATAAAATAATCCCCCATAAAATCAATTTTTTCAGCAACATCTCCATATTCATTGTGAAAATCTAGTATTATAAGCGGAACGTTAGAATTTTTCAATGAAAATAAAATTGTTTTTATACAAGAAGTTTTACCTGATCCACTTTGACCAACGATTAACAAATGTTGATTAATTTCTTGAGAAGGATCCCAGTAATAATCTGTTTTTTTCTTTTTTCCCAAATATATTTTCATTTTAGCAGGACCCACTTATTCATAAGGAAGATAGCGTTTAAATACAATAAACCCCTATTTAAACCTTTCTTCAGAACAGCGCTCCCGCTCCTCAGTCAATAAAATAGAAAATAAAAAAAAACCGCGAAGGGTAGAGAAAAAATGAACTTTTAGTAGCGGCTAGCTGAGCGCATCGTTACCTTTGCGCGTACACACCCGCTCTATCAATCCCATCTTCTATGGGAGTTCTATGATGTCTCTTTTCGAGGGCCGCTTCGTGCTTAGATGCTTTCAGCACTTATCGGCATACGGCGTAGCTGCCCGGCCTACCCTATCGGATAACCGGAAGACCAGTGGCCGCGAACCTTCGTTCCTCTCGTACTAGAAGGTCCTTCCCCTCAGACATCCCGCATTTCCAGTAGATATCAAACAAACTGCCTCACAGCGTTCTGAACCCAGCTAACGATCCCTTTTAATGGGTGAACACCCCCACCCTTGCACGCTTCTGCACGCGCGGGATAGGAAGAGCCGACGTCGATGTAGCAAACCGCGCCGTCTATAGGAACTATCGGGCGCGACAACTCTGTTATCCCCGGAGTAACTTTTCTGTCATCAGTAGCCCCCATCAAGGAGGACATACTGGTTCGCTAGGCCACACTTTCGTGTTTGGATTCCTTACTGTTCGGAATCCAATCAGGCTGGCTTATGCCCTTGCACTCCACGTCCGATTTCTGACCGGACTGAGCCAACCTTTGGGCACCGATGATATCGTTTCATCGGTGTGCCACCCCAGCCAAACTGTCCGCCTACCGGTGTCCTCGCATTGCGAGTGAGCAATGCAAGTCATGAAGGATGGTGTTTCATTGTTGTCTACACATGACCTGGCGACCATGCTTTAACGACTCCCATCTACGCTGCACATCACAACTTGCATCACAGCAATAAGCTACAGTAAAGTTTCACGGGGTCTTCGCTTCCCACTGGAAATCTCTGGTCTTTGCACCAGAACAATGGTTTCAGGGGCTTTGAGCTAGGGACAGTGTCGATCTCGTTGCGCCATTCATGCGAGCCGGCATTCAACCGGCAAGGTATTACGCTCATTCTGTTGCTTCACTCCGAAGAGTTACTGACCACCCATTGGATGGCGCGCGCCCATTTCTGAACGCGTCCGTACATCGCTGCACGGGTCGGACTATATCTTACAACCTTTTTGCGCTGCGCGCAAAAAGTTTGCGAACGGAATGACTCCTCGCTTCGCTCGGAGTCATTTGCCTCGCGCTTTCGCGCTCGGCGTTGGCAAACTTGATTGTTCTGGCATATAGTCTCTGAGGATTCTTCTCGATGAGAAGTCTTTCCTGCTGATTATCTCTCCGTGTTGGATTTTCAGAAATTTGTTTTGTCGCCAAAACAAACGACTACCAACATTTTATCGAGACGTTCCAGCATATAGCCAAATTTGTATCCCACGTTTTTCTTTGACGCTTCTGTTTAACACACGGGGCTTAAGGCAACATAATTCACCTTAAGAGAGTTATAGTTACTCCCGCCGTTTACCCGATCTTAGCTCCGTTGGAACAGAGTTTGAATTACGGGCACTGGGCAGACGTCACCAACTGTACACACCCTTACGGGCTAGCAGTTAGTTGTGTTTTTGTTAAACAGTCGGACCAACCTTGATATTGCACCCTGCAATCGCAGACATACATCCACAACCGCAGGGACCCCTTATGCCGAAGGCACGGGGCTAATATGCCGAGTTCCCTTAACCCAATTATTGCCCTGACACCTTAGGTTTCTTACCGAGGGGCACCTGTGCTGGTTCTTGGTACGATTATCGGCGATTTTTCATTGTTCCCTTTTCACGGATTCCAGGCGTTGGCTGAATACTGCATACGCAATACCATTCGAGGATTTCATCACCTTCTCGCCATAACGGCACTCCAATGAGGTATTCCTCTTAGCACAACAGACAAGTCGTGTCAGCTTAGCCCAAAATGTCAGAAACAAAGCTTGTGTTGCCACACATACGCCGATAGTACAGGAATATTAACCTGTTGCCCTTTCCCGAGACTCGAATGACGAGGTCGGTTAGGATCAACTTACCCTTGGCTGAACTGCATTGCCAAGGAACCCTTGCCCTTTCGGTGGCGGTGATTCTCACACCGCTCGGATCTTACTTTCACCAGGATTCTCATCACTGCACGGTCCACACCCCCTCACGGAGATGCTTCTGCCCGAACAGAGAACCTACCTATCACACTCCTTGCGGAGGCCTACAGTATCGGTAACTGGATTAGCCCCGTCCATCTTTGGGACCCATGATCTTGACAAGTAAGCTGTTACGCACTTTTTAAAGGGTGGCTGCTTCTAAGCCAACCTCCTCGCTGTCTTCGACCATAGACACCCTTCACCCGTTCACACTTAACCAGTATTAGGGACCTTAACTGTAGTCTGGGTTGTTCCCCTCTTGGACACCAAGCTTACCCCGGCGCCCCGTCTCCCGGATTCTAAGACGTAGAAACATTTGGAGTTGGACAAGAAACCGACCCCTTTCGAGGCCTCAATCTCCGATCCGTCTCTCTACCGTTCCTACTGTCTCCTCCGAGGCTTGACTACGGCCAACTTCGGTAGGAACCAGCTATCACCGCGCTCGATTGGCTTTTCACCCCTAACCCCAAGTTAGAAGAACACTTGCTCGTAGCACCTCTTCAGGCCTCCACCCGATTTTACTCGGGCTTCACCTTACTCAGGGTTAGATCGCGCGGTTTCGGGTCTGACTCTAGTGACTTGCGGCGCTTTCACACCGTGCCCCTCATTGCTTGCGGGCGTATTGGTTTCCCTATGGATGCTCCTCTGCGGATTATCCTTGCCACTATAATAAACTCCCTGGCACGTTATTCTAAACGGACGCTACAACTTCGAAAAGCAGTAGCATTCTATGCCTATCAGGTTTCAGGTTCTTTGCACTCCCTTTTACGGGTTCTTTGCAACGTTCCCTCGCGGTACTCGTTTGCTATCGGACTCTCTGAATATTTAGGGTTGGAAGTTGATGCCTCCCAGATTCCCGCCTAATATCCGATAGGCGGTACTCAGGATACCATCTCCACCTGCATGTGTTCTGCTACGGGGCTATCACCCTCTTTGGCGTTCCTTTCCAGGAAACTGTGCATCCACATGCTCAGGTTTTAATGATGGTCCTACAACACCACATGCCTTATGCATTTCTGCACAAGATTCGGTTTGCCCAGTGCTGTGTTCAGTCGCCCTTACTAACAGCATCTCGATTGATTTCTTTTCCTGCAGGTACTAAGACGTTTCCATTCCCTGCGTTCCCTCTCCTTTCGGAGTTTGTGAGAAGTCTCATTAGGGGATCTCCGGTTCAACGGCTACGTGCGCCTCGCCGGAGCTTATCGCAGCTTGTCACGCCCTTCTTCGGTTCTGAGAGCCGAGTCATCCACCTGATAGGGTCTCGTTTTTCTCTACCCTTCGCGGTTCATGAACAGAAAGGTGCAATCCGCACGACTCTCGCCGCACGGTCCTCTGTTTCACCAAGATTCGAAACGCAATGTCTCGAACCCGCCTCATATAAGTGATGAGTGGGATATTTTCTGTGATATTTTTCTCGACGTATTCGTCGTCCACAACAGTTTTTTTGCGTTAGCAAAAAAAATGTTGGTTGTTATGGACGCGTCGGGATTTGAACCCGAGGCCCCCCGCTTGCAAAGCGGGTGCTCTACCGAGCTGAGCTACGCGCCCGGATTTATGATGATTGTGAAAATAAAAAAATAGTACAACGCTCGAACAATAAAATATTTTTGTTTTTCTTTTTAGGTCTTTTGAGAACAAAAAGAAAAAAGTGAAAAAAGAAAATTAATTCTTTTTTATAAAAAAAGAAAAAAGGAGGTGATCCAGCCGCAGGTTCCCCTACGGCTACCTTGTGACGACTTAACCCTTCTCACTGAACTCAAGTTCGGAACGACCAAGATGGTTGAGCCTCACTTGAGCCCTGCTCGAGTGGTTTGACGGGCGGTGTGTGCAAGGAGCAGGGACATATTCACTGGACGCTGATAACGTCCGATTACTAGGGATTCCAACGTCATGAGGGTGAATTACAACCCTCAATCTGTACTTGGGTACGGTTTCGAGGATTAGCTTCACCTTTCGGTGTTGCAGCCCATTGTCCATACCATTGTTGCGCGCGTGTAGCCCAGAAGATTCGGAGCATACAGACCTACCGTAGCCTGCACCTTCCTCCCTGTTTCCAGGGCAGTCCCCACAATGTGCACAGTCATCCTAAAGGACCTGTTTGCAATGGTGGATGCAGATCTTGCTCGTTGCCTGACTTAACAGGACACTTTACAGCACGAGCTGACGGCGGCCATGCACTACCTCTCGGCTTGTCTGGTAAAGTCGTCAGCTTGACCATCATCCTGCCGTCGCCTCTGGTGAGATTCTCTGTGTAGAATTAGATTAAACCGCACGCCGCACCCCTTGTAGTGCTCCCCCGCCAATTCCTTTAAGTTTCAGTCTTGCGACCGTACTTCCCAGGCGGCAAACTTAACACTTTCGCTCCGGTACTGCACAAGCATATAGCTTGCGCAACACCTAGTTTGCAGCGTTTACGGCCAGGACTACTCGGGTATCTAATCCGTTTTGCTCCCCTGGCTTTCGTCCCTCACCGTCGAATCCGTTCTAGTCAGACGCCTTCGCCACAGGTGGTCCACTGGGGATTATCACATTTTACCGCTCCCCCCAGCATACCTCTGACTCCTCCCGGTCCCGAGCTTGGCAGTGTTCCCTGCACGTTGTCCTGTTAAGCAGGACAATTTCACAAGAAATTTACCAAGCCGGCTACGGACGCTTTAAGCCCAATAATAGCGATTGCCACTTGTGGCGCTGGGGTTACCGCGGCTGCTGGCACCAGTCTTGCCCACCACTTATTCGCCAAGATTTTTACTCTTGGCAAAAGCCTATGTAAAACATAAGCACTCAGGATTCCCCCATCACACTTGCGTGCAGTGTGGAGTTTTCGCGCCTGCTGCACCCCGTAGGGCTAGGACCAGTATCTCAGTGTCCTTCTCGGGGCTCCCCCTTTCAGGGCCCCTACGGATCTTTGGCTTGGTGAGCCTTTACCTCACCAACTACCTAATCCGCCGCCAACTCATCCTTCAGCATTGCTTTTCGGAAAAGACCCATTCCAGGGATTATTTCCCATCCGGGTTTAGCCTCAGTTTCCCAAGGTTGTCCCAGACTAAAGGGCAGATTATCGACGTGTTACTGAGCATTTTGCCGGTGTCTTGCGACCCCGTGACATGCATGGCTTAATCGAATCCTGATAGCAGCAATCTCCCGCAGGATCAACGGGTATTCTTTGAACGGTTTTTGTAGCGACTGTCTAAACAGCCGCCCCGCGACGTTCGTTACGATCCTGTCGATCTAGAAGACTGAAACTAATTATTTGTCACTATCAAAGTATTTGGTTTCGTTCGAGCGTTGTACCAATACGTGAACGTGACGTCAGGTATTTTCGCAGGATTCCCAGAAGATATGGGAAAAGGGGGTGATATGTGCAAGTGCAGACTAATGGGAAAGTAGGTTGCTTTTAAAGGTTTCGTTTTTGACGAGGATTGTTCGACGAGAAAAAGAGTTCAGTTTTGATTGTATCACTAATAAGGGTAAAAAGGGAAAGAGGAATACCCAACAAATCTATGTCACCGCGCCAAATTCCGGTTTTTGTATGCTGCATCATAGGTAACGTTCTTGCCCAACGGAGAAAACCGGTCTGCTTCAGTCGGATCCCCGAATTCCACCTCGGCAACAACAAGGTCGCGGTCAGCGTAGACGTCAAATTCAATGGTGCGGCCGCGATACGCGCGCTTGATGCGTTGTTTATGGATGCGATGTCCTTCAGTTTTTGGCCAGTGCAATGAAAAAATGTTCTCGGGAATGAGTGTTTCTTTTTCAAATCGACTGCCGAGCTCATTATCTTTGACCGTGAAGAAGTATCTGCCATCGTAGATACGCAGACGAAACTCCGGTTCGCTAATCATGAAGGCCTGAAGAGAAAATAATTGTTCAGCAAGCAGCATGCCCTCTTGATGGAGAAGATATCCTTGGCGGAGTAATAGAGCCTGCGATTTCACGTCAGCAACCAGCGCATCAATGGTTGAGTACAGCTCAAAAAAAGTAGGCGTCGCAAACTCCTGCCCGTTTTCGCGAAGAAGATATTTGCGTTCGATTTCAAACATGAACAAACAAAAGATATAACGAATTATAAAGGTAACGAAAATGATTATGCACGGTATCCCAGCAACTCACGTTCGTAACGGGATGACCGTTCCAAGATTTCAGCCGATGCAGAGGTTCGCATAAAAGCGGATACAGATTGAGGGTCTTCACGAATTTCTTGTTCCCGCCCAATTGGAATTCTTTCAAGTGCTTGTCGCGATGCTGAGATTGGATCAGGAACAAAATGTTTGCCGTGGAACCATTCGCCGGTAGCAGGATAGTACCTAAGAACGTACAAATGAGTGCTTCCAGAGGCGCCGTTAAAATAGAAGCCAACAAATACACTGGCATCAGAATTGGTATGAGGCTGCATAAGTTCGACACCGCCATACTCCGGCCGGCGCGCATAGGTATCAACTAGTTGAGTAAGTGTAGAAACAACGGCGTCAATGCTGGGCGATTCGAAAGATACTGGTTGCGCTTGTCCCGTAGTAGGTCACTCCATCACAAAATCTGTAATGAGGAGAGTGAAAGGAGTATATAAACATTGTGGCGAAAAAAAGAATATTAATTAATTATTTCCCTGCGCGTCGCCGCTTCTCTTTTTTCATGCGCTTGCGCTGCCATTTCCAGCGCATCTGGCCTTTTTTCTTCCAGCGTCGTGAACTGCGTTTCATAGAAGCGTTTTGTTGAGGAGTGGTTTAAATAGTTTTCTGTTTTATTCGGCTCATTCATCCGGCCAGGTGCGCTCATGCTGGAGCGCCTGCAGCACCAGCTTTCGCTTGCGCAGTGCATAGTACAGCGGCTTGTCATTCATTTTCAAGTAGCCAATGCTGATTTTTCGCTGTGTTTTTGGATATCGATGGTCAAACAGGCGTATAAGTGCGTAATCACTCATGTCATCGGTTGGAATGAGAACGGGTTTCTTTTTGGATGGCATGGAGAGATTATGGAGAAAGATGTTTTTAATGATTGTGGTTTCATCCCTGCATCGCGATAATATCTTCAGTCGTCAGCTTCTTTTTCTGCTTGAGCTTTTGCTCGACTGCTTGTTTCTTTTGCGTGAGTGTCGCGTTTTCTTTTTTCTTGTGGAGTTGGAAGGTTTCCTTTTTGATGGCGCCGACCTGTGACTGCATCTGCCCGAGTTCCATTAGTTTTATCTGAAGTTGGTCATTAACCTCATCGAATTCTTTTCTGACAGCGAAGAATTTTTTACCAGCTTCTTTTTCCTTGGTGCGCAGCTCATCGAGCCCTTTGACGGTTTCTACCATTGTTTGGTGCTTTTCCTGGCTGTTCGCGGCCCTGCTCTGGATTTTTTTGTGCGTCTCATCGCATTTGTATTTTGCTTTTTCAATTTCTTTTGAGAGCGCGTGAATTTTTTCAAAGATGCTGCTGAGGCCTTTTGCCTCTTCATAGATTTTTTTCTTCTCTTTGATGATTTTCATTACTTGTTTTTCTTCTGATGGGGAGAGTGCTTCGGTTTCAATTTTGTAGTCGAGGTCATCAATTTCCTTTTTGATGCGCGAGGGGTCATCAGAGAGGTTGTGCTTGTGGATAAGGTCCTGCTTTTCTTTGTTGAGTTTTTGTATTTCCTCAATTTTGACGCGAACATCCGCCTGCAAGTCTTTGCGCCGGCCTTTTGATTCATGCACCAGATGCGTGAGCTTGTCGCGCTCGCTGCGTGCGCTCTTGACTTCACTGATGAGTGCCCGTATTTTGTTTGAGACCTCGTCTTTTTTCATGAACGCTGCGCGTTTTTTGTCGTTGAGAGAAATAAGCTGGCCCCGAAGCTGGGAAACAGTTTTTTTGCACTCGTCCATCTGGCCAAAGAGTTTGTTTTGTTCCTCACGGGTCAGCGGTCGGCGCGCCACGAACGCATTGTCTGCAGTGGGTGGTAGCGGTTGGCTCTCGGGCTCGGAAGCCGAAACATGATGATGAGTAGGCTGAAGCGGTGGTGTTGGTTTGGTAGGTAACGGCTGCAACGCTTCAGGAACAGAAATGGGCTCGGCTGCAGGCGCTGGTGATTCTGAAGAAACAGTATGCTGAGAAGTATCGGGAGTAGTTGCTGAGGCTTCATCTTTTTTTACTGCCTCAAAAAGTGTTTGTTGAACGTCTGTTTCCCCCATAGGTCATCGGTTGTCCATTGCATTGCCGTGTTTGAAAACACGGAAAAATTGAAAATGAAAAAAAGAAAAAAAGGAAAGAAAAAAGATTTAGCCGAAGAGCGCGCCAAGACCGGCTGCTGCCTCTTCCTCTTTCTTCTTATCGTCTTCTTTCTTCTTCTCGTCTTTCTTTCCATCGCCGCCTGCGTGGCCAGCTGCTGCAGGAGCTGCTGCAACTGCGACGGGTGCGACTGCTGCTTTCTTGATGGCTTCGTCAATGTTGACGCCATCCAGCGCAGCGACGAGTGCCTTGACACGCGCCTCGTTCGGGCTTGCGCCTGCTGCCTCAAGCACTTTCTTGACTGAGGCCTCGTCTATTTTCTTGCCTGCCTTGTGAAGCAGTAATGCTGCGTAAATGTATTCCATGGGTTTCCCTCCAGTATGATTTTATTTGGTTGGTTATTTGTTTGGTCTATTCCTTTTTTATTCTGTTTATTCTCGGTTCTTTCTCTGTTCTTATTGTGGAATTTGTTGGTTGAGATAGGCTGCCTGGCGTTCGACACGCGCGAGCACGTCGCCCACAACCATATCTGCGAGTATGCTTTGTTCAACCGCAAGCCCTTTCGCATCGTTGAATGCTTTGCTGATCATGAGCTCGACGACATCTCGCGTGTAAATACCTGCTTCAACGCCGAGGTTAAGTGCCCATTGCGCCGCGGTGTTAATCTTGTCGAGGTATTCTTTCTCGTCAACGCCGAGAATGTCGCGCGTGAAGATGACACCATTTTCGTAGGCAGCAGTAACGTTGAGCCCTATTTCCATCGGCTCAATGCCAAGCCGTGCGAGGAGCCCTGCAAGTTTTGCGCTGACCACTTCGCCGGCTTTGACCACCACTTTGTCTTCTTTGATAACGACTTTGCCGGCTTCAATGCCGGTCTTGAGGCCGCAGCTTCCCAGTTCTCCAATGACTGGGCCGGGTGCAAATGGTGTTGCTCCGGCTGACACTTTGATGTCATTCGGTGCAGTCTGCCCTGCTTTTGCAGGCGCCTTGGATTTATTTTTTTGCAGTGTTTTGTAGAGCGTGAATGGATTTTTTGCGGTGAACATCAATGCAGGCATGCCTTGCAGGTGCTGCTCGAGCTGTTCGATGCCCTGCTTTTCTTTTTTGACGGATTCGATGGCGAGCGTTATGAGCCGGCGTTTTGCCATGAAGATAACAACGTCAGCGCGCAGGCTTTCCCGAATTTTTTGGAGCTGCGGCGCCGGCAGGTTTTCCATGTTGACGGCTGCAACAATCGGATATTTTTTGAACAGGCCAACTAACTGCTTCACGGTTGTCTGTTTTTCTGCAGACGCCTTTGCTTTGTAGGTAGTGGCTGCCATTGTTACACCAGTTTGACCGGCTTGCCCATGGTGAGCTTCAGCAGGATGCGGCGGATGTTATTTTTTTCCGCAGGAAGGTGAGAAAGAAGTTGCGCGTAGAGCACGAGAATGTTGTCGATAATCTGGTCGTCCGGCGTTGTTTCAGTGCCGATGGTTATTTGAATAACCGGCCGCTCTTTGGCAACAACCGCAACGAGTTTCTGGAGTTTGTCGTACAGCGGCTTGAGGTTTATTTTCGGCGGCACAATGCATCCTGCTTTTGGGTTCGGCATTTTCTTTTTCGGGCCGAGCACTTTACCAAATGCTGATGCAACTTTCGGCATGATGTTTGCCTGTGCGATAAAGAAGGTGTGCGCCTCGGCAAGTTTTTTTGTTTTTTTCTTGTCCTTAGCGTATTGGTCGAAATCTTTTTCTTCAATGACGGTTTCGCAAATTTTTTCTGCGTCTGCCTTTAATTCAGGGCCGACCAATGCACAGATGCGTGCCGTCTTGGTGCGTGGATGGTTAAGCGTGGCAAAGAAGTCAACTTGATTCTCGGTCTTTTTGAGGTCAAGCGCTTTGAGAGTAATAACAATGTCGTAGGATTGTACAAATTTGCGCTTCTCCTGTTTTTTCAGTTCGTCGAGCGCTTTTTGAATAAGTTGTTTATCCATGGTGCCCTCCTAACCTGTTTCCAGAGTTAGTCTACGGGATACGATGCAAAGAAAAGAGGAGATATATAAAGATGACGGTTATTCATTTATTTTAAAGATGCCCCTGAAGAGGGGTTAAAATAACAGAATGTTTATATAGTGGTACAAGAGACAACTAAGGTTTATAAGCCTAAACGTATAGGTCAAAACTATGGCACAACTAACTGACAACGAAAGACGACAACTCGCAAGAGATATAGAGTTTGAGCAGAGTATAGAAAAATTACGATTTGGAAGAGCAGCCAGTGCAGTTTATGAAGATACTACTCGACAAGCTCAAGAATCAACCGTTGCTTATATTATAGGCCAAGAAGAGCAACGCCAAGCAATGCTTCCAAGAAGTAAACCAGTTATAGAACTGCACCAAGACTCTGATCGCCCCTACCGAATGAATGGCGGATTTTTTAACGGAAACAGATGAAAAAATGGTAGACCTATACGAAGAAGTGAAGAGACAACAGGAAAGAGAACTTGCTCAAGTCTTAGCGAAGTCGCAAATAGCAACACGAACAGTAGGTTCACAGAATCAACTGTTGTCGGGAGAACCTTCGTTAGTAAAAGTTTCAGAGAGACAGAGAGAGGAATCAAATCGGATGTACGAAGCAACACGAGAACTACTTGCACAGAATCAACTATCAATCCGCACACCTTCTTTATCAAGTGACCAAACAGACGAACGATCATATCTAACTTCTGCAGGATTTTTCCAAGGAAACAGATGAACAGAGAATAGATTATGCCGCTACCTATTTATTTCAGAACTGGTGCAGCTATAGTTTCTTCGTTTCGGTAAATTCCGACCACAAGTAGTTTTATCACGCCTCGTTCGCCGGTATAGGACGTTTTCACATACTCGACACCGGTCACTCGCTCGCCGTCTTTTATTTCTCGCCCGTAAAATCCATTGCCTGCGTTGAGTAGACGGACATCAACAGCTGGTTCCATGATCTCACTGCCAATGGGCTGCGGGACAGGGTCGCCAGATGCATCAATAACCGGCAGCGTGAGATAGGGAACATAGCTTTCTGGAAGGTTAAGATTATGGCGAACCGCAACACCTTCAGGTTTTAAATTAGAAAATTTCTCGCGAAGAGTGTTTCTTACAACACAATATTGCATGCTCTCAACCAGAAACTGATAGGCAACTGAAACAGAGGCACTCGCACCATGTGCACCATCACCGGCACCATCAAAAGCAGCATGTTGGCGTTCTTCAAGAATAACAACCATCGAGCCATTCGGGCGCGAAAGCTGCACTGATGCTGGAACCAAGGCAAAAGAGCCGTCAGGACAGAATAAACGCACGATATTTTCTAAATCAGCTCTCATCAAAAAAAAATATTGAGAGAGATGAGTATATAAAATTTTTGGTGGTGGAGTTTGATTGTTTGAGTATTGTTTAATTCGACAGTGCGTAGAAACTGGATAGAGAGATGGTCATTAGATCCGGATTTGCATGGTGCGGGCGGACTTTGGCAAGCTCAACAGTGGTCAGTGTTCCCTGATGCCGCTCGACTCGCGCATAGAGAGCCTCATCATTTCTGAGGTCAAGCGCAGGACGCAAAGAACGGGGCTGGGAACGGCCAAGAAGGGGGTAGACTAAAGACGAACCTTCTGTTGGTTGTGCTATCTTAGGAGCTTCTGCAAAATCTCCCATCGGCGCGTTGATAAAAGGAAAAAGCTCTCTCGGCAGAAGTTCAGGAACAACGAGTTCACCCTCATCCTTGAACGGTTCCTTGAAATAAGCACGAAGAGAAGATTCATATGCTGTATACCTTGCGCGTGATACTCTGCCGGTAAATCCAAACGTGTTGTAGCGCCGCGGCCTCGCCTGCACATCAGAAGAGACTATAGTTCTCATCAGCACCGTTGGCTTTGCTTCGAGCGCAAAAGCAAGATCAGAGAGCGTAGTACGATTAGTAGGTCGGTTTGTTTCCATCTCAGCACACAAGGTGTTTAAAAAGCAGGGAGGTATTTAAGCCTTTGCGTTGTTAGAAAAAGAATCCTTGCGCCGCTTGCTCAATTGCTGGAATTTGTTTTTGCATTGAAGCATACAAGCTCCGAAGATCCTGCGTCCAGTCGCCCTGAAAGCCAATCCGGCGCAGCAGTTTTTCAGTAGCGTCGTAGCCGGGAGCGATGAAGACACGGGAACAGTTGAGGTAGAATCGGTTTGTAGGATCAATGATAAGTTCATTACGCCAGTTATTACCTGCCCAAAATTCACGTGCAGACAACGAAAGAGAACACGAGCGCAATTCAAGCGTATCGTCATGGACAATGGCACGGTCATCTTCAAATTGTACACCGATGTGTGCTTTGTATTCGTCATCCGTTCTCTGCAAGTTGAGCCGATCAATCCGCCCAAGGTAGAGCACGGCACGACTGGTGCCAAAACCAACAATGGATGATTGAACCCAAGAATCTCCCCATTGTTTCCAGATAGCATCTTCTCGGATTTGATGGACCACCGCAGTGTACTCGCCGCGCACTGCGGAGACTGCTGCATTAAAAGCAGAAAGTGTTTCGCCGATATCTCGCGCAATGAATTCCATGTCATTCCGGCCATCAACAATCGCCGGTGCAACCGTCGCAACAAGAGTAGGATCCAACAAGAGTTCTATGCCTCCAGACGAGAGTTGTGCAGATTCTGCCATCAATAACTTCTCCCCACATAGACAGCGTGCTTTCCTGCTTTGCCGCACAGCGCGCAGTTGCCCTGTGCGGGAATTGTCCCTTTACTGCTGTCGTTGTCAATGTAGGGAATGCACAGTATTTTTGCAGCGGATTCCTTGCCGAATTTTTCTTCACAGGCAGCGCTTCCGCACCATGAGCATTCAACCATTTTTTTTGCGTCAATTGCTTTTTTCAGTTCGCTGGCTGTTTTTGCCATGACAATGCTGTTTTTCAGGAACGTGCGCGCGGTTTCATAGAGATTGAGTTGGATGTCATGCAGTGTTTTTGTAACAGCGACATCGAGATCTTTCAGTTTCACAAATTCTTTTTTTCCCGTGTCTCGGCGCACGAGCACCGCTTGTTGTTTGTCAATATCTTTCGGCCCAACTTCGATGCGCAGGGGAATGCCCTTGAGTTCCCACTCATTGAATTTCCAGCCGGCACTGCATTCGTCGCGGTCATCAAGATGCACAACGTGGCCGTCTTTTTCCAGTTCTTTTTTTATTTTTTCACAGGCCGCAAGCACTTTTGTTTTGGTGTCGTCAAAAATAATGGGAACAATGACCACATGAACAGGCGCAACAGCCGGCGGCATGACCAGTCCTTTGTCGTCGCCGTGCATCAATATCATCGCGCCGATGGAACGTATGGAATAACCCCACGAATTTTGCCAGATGTTTGACCGCTGCTCTTTCTCATCCAAAAATGTGATGTCAAACGCTTTTGAAAAATTCTGCCCCAAAAAGTGGCTCGTGCACCCCTGAATCGCCTTGCCGCTGGGCAGGAAAATTTCCAAGGTAGTGGTCATGTCGGCCCCTGCAAACTTTTCGCTGTCGGTTTTGACGCCTTTGATGACGGGAATCGCGTAGAGCTCGCGATACGTTTGTTCGTAAATGTCAAGAATGGTGAGCACTTCTTTCAGCGCGTCTTCTTTGTTCTTGTGCGCGGTGTGGCCTTCCTGCCACAAAAATTCGCGGGCTCTGATAAATGGGACTGGATTTTTGAATTCCCAGCGCACGACGTTGTTCCACTGGTTCAACAACAGCGGGAGGTCGCGGTGGCTGCGTATCCATTTTTTGTACGCTGCGTACATTATTGTTTCTGATGTCGGACGGATGGCGAGGCGTTCCGCAAGTTTGGTCTCGCCACTGTGCGTGACCCATGCAACTTCGGGCGTGAAGCCGGCGACGTGCTTTGCTTCGGTCTGCAGAAGTTTTTCAGGGATAAAGAGTGGAAAATAGGAATTCTTGACGCCGAGCGCAGCGAAGTGCTTGTTCATAAATACCTGCACTTTTTCCCAGATGGAGTATGATGCCGGCTTGTAGATGTAACAGCCGGAGACATCGGTGTAATCAATGAGGTCTGCTTTAGTAAGAACTTGGCTGTACCATTCGCCGCTATCATCGGCTTTCTTGACGGTGATGCCGACGGTTTGCTCCTTTTGTTTTGGCTGTTCTTTTTTGGACATGAAATACACCTTGGGGGTATTGAAATAAACGAGCCTGCCCGAAACAATCTTTTTTTGCTCCGCAAAAAAAGCTTGGGCAACGAGTTTCCTCCTCCGGAGGAAACAACGCTACGCACGAATACGAGGTACGACCCTACGACCCACGAATTACGAAACGAGCCTGCCCGGATTCGAACCGGGGTCTGCGGGTCCGAAGCCCGCCATCCTATCCAGGCTAGACTACAGGCCCAGTACTGCGTAAGAAAGAATGATTTTGTATAAAAAGGTTTGTGAAATTATTTCTTCCTCATCAGTATCTCCACAATCGACACGCGTATGTCCTTGCCGTCCTGATTCTTAAAAGATTCAGAATCAATGCGAATGTTGCTCACTTCCACTTGGTTTTGGAGAAATCGTTTTGAGACAACTTCGGCGACGTCAACGGCACTGGAAATAAATTTGCCGCGTGCTTTGATGCATACTTCACGCGCGTTCTTGCCGGTAAACTGCATCACCACGCTGGTGACATAGTTCATGAACGGTTTGGTGCCAATAAAAACAGTCGTGTCTCGTGAATCGCGCTCAACCATCAGCCACCCCCGCGGTGCAGGATAGGATTATGCCAAGTCTTGATTTTTCTTGACAAGGCGAGTGAGATACCCTGCAATAGTATTGCGCAGTTTCTTAGAAGCATCAGGGATGAATTCGTTCACGCGCAGTTTGTTAGTATCGAAATCCGTTGAAAACTTTCCGCTGAATTTGCGAAGCAATTCATACGTCTTTCGCTTGACCAGTTGTGTCTTAATGCGTCCCATAATTATCGAGAGAATAGCCAAGAATTTATAAAGCTTTGGTATGGCGATGGCAGGGCAAAGATGAGTAGCTGATTCATCAGCGAAAACTTTATATATACCGGCGTTATTTCATTTTCCAGTAGTTTATCACAATCAATTCATGTTGGGAAGGGTTCGTGTGTGATGGAATTTCACAACCCAGATACAGCCTAAAAAAGTGGAGGGTTAGACCATGAAAGGTTTTTTCATGCGACTGAAAGATATGATGAAGCCTTCTTCTCCTCAGACTATGAATATGCCTGATGAAGATGAGGGGTATGTAGAACTTTCTACTGATTCTGGAGAACATGGTCAGTCAAAAGTCACGGTGCGCCCGTTTGTGCTCGAAGATTTTGCCGGCACCAAAAACGTGCTTGATTCTCTGCGCGAAGGATATACTATTGCGCTCGTCAACATCAAGCCGCTCAAGGATTCGGACATTGTCGAGCTGAAGCGCGCGATCAACAAGCTCAAGAAAACATGCGATGCGATTGATGGTGACATTGCCGGCTTTGGCGAAGACTGGATTTGTGTCACGCCTTCGTTCGCCCGCATCCACCGCGAGACGCGGTCTGCTCCTGCAAATGCAAATCAGCAGCAGACTCGTGAAGAAGAATACGAATCTTATTAATTTATTAATCTTTTTTTGTTTTAATAACTTTTCGGTTTTTCACAATCTTTATATATCTTTCTTAGCGTATCAAAATGAATGGCTGACGAAAAAGAAGAAAAACAAAAACCCGCAGAAGAAAAAGAAGCGCCTGCTTTTGTCAAGGGAGAGCCGTGTCCATTCTGCCACGAAAAAGCGCTGATACTCACGGAGCGCGAAACAGAAGTGCCGTACTTCGGCAAGATTTTCATGTTCTCGATGTCCTGCGGCGCGTGCAAGTACCACAAGTCAGACGTCGAAAGTGTTGAGGCAAAAGAGCCGTGCAAATACTTGTTTGAAATTTCTTCTGAAGAGGATATGAAAGTGCGCGTGGTGCGCAGCTCGCAAGCGACCATCAAAATTCCTCACATTACAACCATCACGCCAGGGCCGGCGTCGAATGGGTACGTTACGAATATTGAAGGGATTTTGAATCGGGTGAAAGTGCAGATCGAAAGACTACGCGACGACGAGGAAGATGAAGAGTTAAAAAAGAAAGCAAAGAACATGCTCAAAAAATTAACCCGCGTCATGTGGGGACAGGAAAAATTAACCATCACGATTGAAGACCCGACGGGCAACAGCGCAATTATTTCTGACAAGACGGAAAAGAAGAAACTTTAAACCATCTTTCCCAAGACATCGGCTTTGGTAATCAGCCCAACGAGTTTTCCCTTTGACACAACAAGCACCACAGAAAAATATTTTAGCAGGTTTGATACAACGGTAATTGTCGCGTCTTCAGACACTGTTGGCGGTGCGTTGGCCATGACATCGGTTACCGACGCAGCGGATTTGTTGTTCACCACCGCATCCAGCAACGTCGATTCAGACACAATGCCAATGACGATGTGATGGTCGATAACAGGAAGCTGTGAAATCTCGTGCTTCTGCATTTTTGCAACGGCATCCCGAACCGTGTCATCCGGCGCCAGCGAAATGATTTTCTTGTTCATCACTTCTTTTGCTTTTACTTCTTTTGCATGTGCCAAACTGTTGAGCGCCGTAAAAATCGACATTGCCTTGGAAAAGGCAGGATCCAATCTGCCGGCTTCAATCTTCGCAATCATGGACTGGGACACACTTGCGAGTCGGGCGAGCTGACTTTGGGACAAGCCAAGCTTTTTGCGCAGGTTCTTGATTTCCGATAATTCATAGATCATATGAAGGAATAAACAGAGGTTGTTTATATTCTTTTTGGAATTGATGCATGGGCAACAACAAACAATATAAACCATCCATTCTTCCGCGACGTACAAGAGAATAAAAAGAGATAGGAAAAGAGTGATACGATGCACGAATACCTCAATCTCGTCCGAACCGTTCTTGAAAAAGGAGTGCGAAAGCCCAACAGAACTGGCGTTGACACGCTGTGCTATTTCGGCGCGTTCTACAAAGTGGATTTGAGCAAGGGCTATCCACTTCTGACAACAAAGCAGATGTATTTCAACTCCATGCTTCATGAACTGCTCTGGTACTTGACGGGTGAGGAGCATATCAAAAATCTCCGCACAAAAACAAAGATATGGGATGCGTGGGCAGATGCAGATGGGCGGCTCGAAACTGCGTACGGACGATTTTGGAGAAGATTTCCCGTACCGGAAAGGGGGCTTGATGGAGAAAACTGGGGCACCAAATGGATGTCCACCGATCCGGCAACCGGCCAGAAAACATTTGACCAAATCCAGTACGTCCTCGACACGCTCAAGGAAATAAAACAAAATCCCACCACCAGAAATTTGCGGCGCATGGTCGTGAGCGCATGGCATCCGGGCAACGCCGCAGAAAGCAAGCTCCCACCATGCCACTACACATTCTGCTTCAATGTTATCGGCAACAAGCTCAACTGCCACCTCACCCAGCGCTCCGGTGACATCGCGCTCGGCATTCCATTCAATCTCGCCTGCTATGGGCTGATGACCATGCTCTTTGCGCAGGAAACCGGATTTGAGCCCGGCGAATTTGCCCACACGATTGTGGACGCGCACATTTACGAGAACCACATCGACGGGCTGAAGGAACAGCTGACCCGAGAGCCGCGGGCACTGCCAAAAATTCAAGTTGCACAAAAGCCGCTCAAAGAATTGCAGTTTGAAGATTTCAAAATTGTCGATTATAATCCCCATCCAAAAATAAAATTTGACGTCGCGGTGTGATCATGAACAAAACTCCAAACCAATCAGTGAAAATAATTCTTATCGCGGCGATAGACCAAAATAATGTTATCGGCTCGGAAGGCCATCTGCCGTGGCATATTCCTGAAGATTTCAGCCACTTCAAACAAACCACGGATGGCCACACGGTAATTATGGGAAGAAAAACGTATGAATCAATCGGCAAGCCGCTGCCCAACCGGCTCAACATCGTGCTCACGCGCAATAAGGCGTTTGCGCCAACTTCGGGAGTGGTTGCCTGCACCACGCTGCGCCAGGCACTCGCTGTAGCACAGGAAAAAGGAACAAAGGTGTTTATCATCGGCGGCGCACAGGTGTATGCTGAAACAATGCCGTACGCGCACGAGATGATTCTCTCGCACATTCCCGGCACCCATAAAGGCGATGTTTTTTTCCCTGCTTGGGGCAAAGAGTGGAATATGACGAAGGAGGACACCCGGGAAAAATTCACCATTCGCACCTATGAACACGATAAACCGGCGCTCCTTGAGTAGCACAAACTTTTTATAGAACAGAGGGTTTATTCTTTAAAATAGAATATCAAAAATAAAACAGCAAAAAGTTGAGGTGATTGCATGGCACGAGGAACACTCATTGAGGTTCAGTTTGCAAATGGAAAATCCCGCGGCACTATAAAACCAGTAGCAGGTGGACAGGTAGATTTCTATGACTTTCCTGGAAAACTGGCTTACGGCGCCAAGGTTGATTTTGCGGCATACAGCCACAAGGAAATGAGCAGCATACCGTTTGGCCAGCAGCGGCCAGTGGCAAAAGAGCTGAACGGTGTCGGACTCATGATTCCGAAATCGCTGAAAAAGGTCAGAAACATTTAATTTTATTTAGTTTTTTCTTTCTACTTTTTTATCAGATAAAACTATTTAAACACCATGTTCTGCACATGAGCATACGATGCTTGAACAGCTCAAACAACAGGACGCTGAAGTGTATGAAGCAATGGTTCAGGAGCTCGTGCGCCAGCAAAACGTCATTGAGCTGATTGCGTCAGAAAACATTGTCTCAAAAGCAGTGCTGGAAGCCACGGGCTCATGGCTTACGAATAAATATGCCGAAGGATACCCAAAAAAACGGTATTATGGCGGCAATGAATTTGTTGATGTCACGGAACAGCTTGCCATTGACCGCGCAAAAAAATTGTTTGGCGCAGACCATGCAAATGTGCAGCCGCACGCCGGCAGCCAGGCAAACATGGAAGCGTACTTTGCACTTCTCAAGCTTGGCGACACTATTCTGTCAATGAGCCTCGACCATGGCGGCCACCTGACGCACGGCCACAAAATAAATTTTTCTGGAACTTTTTACAATTTTGTTTTTTACGGCGTTGACAAAGAAACTGAAACCATCAATTTTGATGAGGTACGAAAACAAGCGCTTCTCCACAAGCCAAAACTGATCGTGGCAGGCGCATCTGCGTATCCGCGATTCATTGATTTTAAGCCGTTCAAGGAAATTGCCGACGAGGTCGGTGCTTATTTTATGGTTGACATGGCGCATATCGCCGGCCTGATTGCTACGAAAATTCATCCTGACCCGGTGCCGTACAGCGATGTGGTAACGACCACAACGCACAAAACCCTGCGGGGGCCAAGAGGGGCGATGATTCTCTGCAAGGAACAGCATGCCAAGGCAATTGACAAAGCGGTGTTTCCCGGTATGCAAGGCGGGCCGCTCGAACATGTTATCGCGGCAAAAGCGGTAGCATTCGGCGAGGCGCTGAAACCGGAATTCGGGGTGTATCAAAAACAAATTGTGAAAAATGCGCAGGCACTTGCCACGACACTGATGGACAATGGCTTCCGGCTGGTATCCGGCGGCACTGACAACCATCTCATGCTCATCGACCTTTCAAACAAAAACATCGCCGGAAAAGAAGCAGAAACAGTTCTTGATGAGGCAGGCATGTGCTGCAACAAAAATATGATTCCGTTTGACACAAAGAGCCCATTCAATCCGTCTGGCATCCGCCTCGGCACGCCCGCCATCACCAGCAGAGGCATGAAAGAGGAAGAGATGAAACAGATTGGCGAATGGATCGCGCGTGTTATTGAGCATCCAACTGATGAAGCGTTGAGAAAAAAAATACACGCTGATGTTGTTGCGTTGTGCAATCAATTTCCAATCTATACCTAACTACGTGAACAGGTGAATCTATGGAACAGAGCGAAAAAGAGGCCTCATGGTACGGAACACTGGTGCAGTTTTCTCGCCAGTACCACCATCACCGCCGGCTCCGCTATGCAGTTCATTTTATCCTTTTTCTCACCGCGATGTCCGTTTTCTTTATGTTCAAGAAATCGCTTTTTTTCCTTGTCATCTTTCTGGCAGCCAATATGATTGCAGGTATGGTGTTGCGAGGGCCGCTACGGCTCCTATTGTTTGGTGTTGAAATGGTCATGATGCCAACGGTGCTGTCGGGTATTGCATTCGGTTCGGGCGCAGGTGTGTTGACCGGCGTGGCAACTGCGGTGGTGATGCTTTTTTTTCAGGGAGCAAGCCCGCTGTTTGCGCTCGTGTTTATCCCGCTGTACGGCTTGAGCGGATTTGTTGCGGGCCAATTTCCGTCGGCAAACCTCATGGCACTGGGTATTGGCCTGTCAGTTATATACAGTGCTATCAGCAGTTTTTTTATTTTTATGATGGGCGGCAAGGTGTGGAAGTGCGGATGGTTTATCGCCACCAACCTGGTGTGTAACGCCTTTCTTTTTGTGTCGGTGGCGCCGTGGCTGCTCAAGGCCATGACCTAAACGACCTAAAAATATTTAAACGAAAAAGAGAACAAGGAATCAATGGACCTCAAGAAAATAACTGACAAAATCTGGAGCAGGAAAGATTACAAAAAAATGTTCATCATCTTTGCGCTCCTTGCGTTCGTTCTCCTTATTTTTCTGCTGAACAAGGCAGTTTTTTTTGTGCTGGCGTTTGTGCTGGTCAACACGCTCCTCGGCTTTCTGCTGTTTCCGTTCAAAGAATTTTTGTTTGGCATTGATCTAACGATGCTTGCGGCAGTGCTCTGTGGCATGGCATTCGGCTGGAAGGTCGGCCTGCTCGTCGGGCTGTTGTCAAGTGTGATGAAACTGATTGCCCAGCAAAGTTTTTCCATCTATGGACTGGTGGTGGTGCCGTCATATGTGATTATCGGCATCGTTGCGGGCATGGTGGGAACAGGCGGAAACATTTTTACTGTCGGCCTCATCGCGATTGTGTTTCATACGTTTCTTACGACCTTTTTTTCAGTTTTCATGCTCGGCGGCAATTTCATGAAGGTGGGGGCATTCTTGGCCACCAACGTCCCCATGAACCTGTTTTTATTCTACTATTTTGCCCCGGCGCTGCTGAAGGTTATGGCAGCGTAAACAATCGGCATGAGTGTGTAGTTTCCGCTACACCATAAGTTCTTATTTTACCAAGTATTTTTTATGCTATCACTTTACGGAGTTGAGACTATGGGACTTATCGGAAAATTGGTTGGAACAGCAGTTGTCGTCGGAACTATCGGCGCAGGCGCCTATTTTTTTAGAGATTATGCAGGAAATTCGCCGGCAGTTCAGCGCTACCTCGGCAATACAAAAACGGCAGAGATGCTTGATGATGCACAGAGACAGCTGGGCAGTGAGGTCTATGACTCAACTGCTGATGCAGTGAAAGATATCACCGAGCGCCTTGGGGAATGGCGCAGTGACGTTGGCGAATCATGGCAGGACTATCGTGAGAACGCTGCCGAAGCACGACAGGTGCAGGAAGAACGACCATAAGTTTGGAGTTTGCAATACGTTGCTGAAAACTTCACGCAGCAAACTGCACACTACAAACTTCTAGAGAACCACAAACTAAATAAATCCCGCACGGCAAAAGGAAGTGCATGGCGAGCGAAAAAAACGGAATACTCATCGTCATCTACGGCGGCAACAACAGCGGCAAGACCACGCAGGCAAAACTGCTGGTTGAGGGACTAAAAAAAGAAGGCCACAACGCGACATACCTGAAGTATCCTATTTACGACAGCCCAACGGGCAAGCGCATTAATGGCATTCTTCGTGAGGGAAAAGAAAAAAGTATTTCTGAAAAAGAATTTCAAGAGCTGTATTACGAAAACCGCAAGGAATTCGAGCCGCAGCTGAAAAAAATGCTCAAGGAAGGGATGATTGTTGTTGCCGAAGATTATATTGGCACGAGCCTTGTATGGGGCAGTGCAAAGGGCGCCGAGTATGCGTATCTCAAAAAATTAAACGCAGACTTGGTGCAGGAAGACCTCGCGATGGTATTGGATGGCGCGCGGTTTCAGGACGCCAAAGAAAAGGGGCATATTCACGAAGAAAATGATGCGCTCATGGAAAAAGTGCTCGAGCGCCACCGCCAAATTGGCAAAGAACTGGGCTGGACATTCATCAATGCGCACCGCAAAAAAGAGGATGTGTTCAACGATATCCTTGCCGCAGTAAAAAAGAGAATGTAAAAAAAGAGTGAAAGAGAAAAGGAATATGAAAAGAAAGTATTAATGTCGGGTAGTTAAAGAAACTTCTTCAAGTTCTTCGCGGTCTTCAAAAAATGAGCCAAGGCGCTTACAATTTTTCTGTGCTTCCCAACTTGCAGTCATGTGTACACCTCTTTTTTTGGTACATTGCAATTTGTACAATGTACTTCGCATTACTTTTAATGCATTAATACTTTTTCCTGCTGATATTTTGTCGTAAGCGTAAATCCAGGCCCAGTGTTGTCGCTGTGGCCATAGCCGCCTTCGCCGCGCGCAGAAACGTCGAGGTCTTCAACTTCAACAAGCTCGGCAAATTCAACCTGCTTGAAAACCGCCTGCGCAATCTTGTCGCCTTTTTTGACGACGAATGGCTGTTTGCCGAGATTAATAAGAAGAACGCCGATAAGGCCGCGATAGCCGGAATCAACCGTGCCGGGTGCGTTGACAATGCTGATGCCGTGTTTTGCCGCGAGGCCTGATCGTGGGCGAATTTGACATTCGTAACCCGCTGGAATCTGGATGCGGATGCCTGCGGAGAAATGTTTGTACTCACTGGGGTTAAGAACACCGTCTTCTGCTGCATAAAGATCCATGCCAGCATCGCCGGGAAGAGAATAGTGCGGCAGGGGCAAGGTTTTGTCGACCCGATGGATTTTCACGCGCATCATGAACCCCCTTTGACAATTCGTTATGATTATTTTTGTGGAACGCGGTATTTAAAGTATGTGATAGTGGGAAATATAGTTTTTAATATATAGTTTACTGTTTTGTTATATCTTTTCCCGTAAACGTAAACATCGACTGCAATTGTTCAGCTTTTATTTCTCCGGATGCAGCATCAAGCTTAACCGTGAGCGTTTTTAATCCAGCAGTCACATAGGTCACATTGTATACTTGTCCCTCGTCGATATGCTGGAGAATCACAATTTTCCGCACCGGCAGTTCCGCAGAATATTTTTCCTGCTGCAGGCGATGAATGCGCTCAAGCACGTCAGCGATGTCCAGCTTCACTGCAGCAAGGTCGAGTTTTTGGATTTTGCTGCCGGGTTTCTTGAATGCCTTTTCCGGCGCGTGCACATGAATTTTTTCGGCAATGTCAAAGGTGGTAATCTTGTCTTTTTTATTACAATACCCAACGTGCCATTTGATGTTTTCCTTGTCAACGATCATGAAGAGGTGCACGAGAAATGAGTCTTTGTCTTTGGCGCGCCATGCCTGAAATTCTTTTGACGATTCGAGCGACTCAACGACGGTTTTGACTTTCATGGCATTTCCCATCCGACGAATATATAAAAAGTTTTGGGTGCACCCCAACAATCTTTTTATACCCTGCGCCGTTCTCGCATTCCATGCACAACAACTCCATCATCGACCTTCACATTCACTCAAAACATTCCCGCGCGTGTTCCACTGACCTTGACCTGAAAAATCTTGAAAAATACGCGAGAATCAAAGGCGTTGACCTGCTCGGCACGGGTGACTTCACGCATCCAAAATGGATTGAGGAAATCAAAACAAGCCTGAGTGAAAATACCACGGGCAACGGCGGCGTTCTCGAATCAAAAACTGGCTTCAAATTTATTTTGTCAACAGAAATTTCCTTGATTTACACGCACGCAAACAAGGGAAGAAAAGTGCACAATGTGGTTCTTGCGCCGAGCATCGAGGTGGCTGAACAGATTACCGAACAGCTGAAAAAACATGGCCGCGTTGATTACGACGGTAGGCCAATCTTTGGCATGAGTTGCATCCAATTCGTTGAAGAACTGCGGGAAATCAGCAAGGATATTGAAATCATCCCGGCGCATGCATGGACGCCGTGGTTCAGCTTGTTCGGCTCGAATTCCGGCTTTGATTCAATCAAGGAATGCTTCGGCGAATACACCAAGCATATTCACGCCATCGAAACCGGGTTGAGCAGCAATCCACCAATGAATTGGAGGCTCAGCCAGCTCGACAACTTTCAGATTGTTTCGTTTTCAGACGCGCATAGCTTTTGGCCATGGCGCCTCGGCAGGGAAGCAACACTTATTGACGGCATGCCGGAAACAATCAGCTACGAAAAAATTCTCAAAGCCATCAGAACCGGCGATGGGCTTGCTGGAACCATCGAAGTTGACCCAAACTATGGCAAGTACCACTTCGACGGCCACCGCGCGTGCAACGTCTGCATGAAGCCAGCAGAAACAAGAAAAAATAAGGGTATCTGTCCGAAATGCAAGCGACAAATGACGATTGGTGTGCAGTACCGTGTTGAAGAGTTAGCAGACCGCCCCGAAGGGTTTATTCGGAAAAATGCGCCGCCCTTTCACTCACTCATGCCGCTTTCAGAGATTCTCGCTGCGGTGATTGGCAAGGGTTTGGCAACAAAAACAGTATTTGCTGAGTTTTATAAACTGCAGAAAGCATTTTCAACAGAGTACAATATCATTTTTAACGCCTCACGAGAAGAATTAGAGAAACACACGCACCAAAAAATTGTCGATGCAATCATTAAGAACCGAGAGGGAGCAGTATCGGTCACTCCCGGCTATGACGGGGTATATGGCATTCCCCAATTGGAAAAAGCAGAAGGTATGGGAGAAACGAAAGAAAAGAAGGAGAAAAAAGAAGCACCGAAGAAAGAAAAGAAAGAACGGAAAAAGAAGCACATGCCGCAGCGCTCGTTATCTGAATTTTGAGCATACGAAAAAGAATAAGAAAAAAAATAAAAAAACAAAAGAATAAAACACTAACTTATCGTCGTTTTCGTGTTGATTTACGCTTTGACGATTTTCGTCGTGTTGATTTTCGCGTTGTTGCTCGCCGCGTTGATTTTCTGCTTGCTTTTCGTCGCGCCAAAAAAATCACCTCTTTTATTTCGATCACAGCATTGTGATAATACAATGTGTTAATTATACTATATATGATTTTTTCTTTATAAATATTGCGTTTTTGAAAATGGTTTGCTGAAAAAAAAGAAAAGTTTATGAAGAAACAGCGATTTTTAGAGCGTATGATTATCTACAACGCCACGATTTCCGACGATATCATTCGCGCACTCGCTAAAAAGATAAAAGAAAAAAAAGAATTCAAAAATGTTGATGAGGCCTTCTGCACGGAAAAAATCAGGCAGTGCTTGCTTCTTGACAAAAAAACGCGCGAAACAGCCGCTTCAGCGAAAAAATTCGATTTGATTGAGCGCAGTGCCGAAATACGTGCGCTGGTTAAAAAAATCCGTGCAGGGCTTCGCTCATCGTATGGATTATTTCAGCACGGAGACACCGAATCCGCACAGACGGTGTTTGAACGCCATATCCGCGATACAAAAACAGAAACCGGCGAATCGGTTGAACAAATCCTGCCAACGCTTCTGGGGTTGCACGCCTCAACGAGGGAACGGCTGCCGCACTACAAACAGTTTTTCAAAGATATTTTCAGGGCCGTAGGAAAAGCAGAAAGCATACTTGATATTGGCTGCGGCTTTAATCCGCTTGCGCTTCGGTGGATGGGCCATTCCCCAAAAAACTATGCAGCGGTTGAGCTGTATGAAAAGGATATTGCATTTATTAGGAACTATTTCAAAAAAACAACACACCAGACAAAGCTTGAGGCGCACAGCATTGATTTGGAAAAAAAAGAACAGCGGGAAGTGCTGTACCGAAAAAAATATGACCTGCTGTTCGCATTAAAGCTGTTTGACCTGCTGAAAAAGAAAACTGTTGAAGACCTCATCAAAAACACGAAATACCATTGGCTTGCCGCAAGTTTTTCCACCATGACTATCGCCGGAAAAAAAATGAACGTGCCGCGTCGGGCATGGTTCCAGAAAATGCTGCGCCGCCTGGGATATTCATTCACGACGCTGACGTATGAAAACGAGCTCGTCTACCTCGTCAAAAAAGAGAAGATCCCTATTACATCAAAAAACAAAACAAAAGAGCACGCATAACACCATGACACACCCTGCACTTCGTATCGAGCCAAAACCGCTGTTTATTGAGCGATACAAACAGTTGACTAACTATGACGAGTTTATGCACTGTTCCATGCAATTTATCAGAAAGGCAATTCGGGTGAATACGATCAAGGCATCGGTGAAAGAGATACAAAAACGGCTTGAAAAGGAATGGATTCTCACACCAGTGCCATGGTGCAAGGAAGGTTTCTGGATCGAGCACCGCGGAAAAATAAACGCCGAAGGTGAACTGAGGAAGCGCCGGGATATAGGCAATCTGCCGGAGCACGTACTCGGGTATGTGTATGTGCAGGAAGCCGCTTCAATGATTCCGCCCGTGGTGCTTGACCCACAGCACGGTGACGTGGTGCTTGACATGTGCGCGGCCCCGGGCTCAAAAACAACACAGATAGCGCAGTATATGGAAAACAGCGGTGCCATTGTCGCAAATGATACTGAAACACAGCGCCTTTCATCGCTTGGCATCAATGTACAGCGGTGCGGACTGACGAATACGCTCATCACAAAAATGAACGGCCAATCATTTAGGCGAATACCGATTGAATTTGACCGTGTGCTCGTCGATGCGCCCTGTTCAGGCACGGGCACGATACGCAAATCCTACCGTGCACTGCAAGACTGGAGCCCGGGGCTGGTCAAAAGGATGGCAGTGATTCAAAAACAGCTTGTGGGTGTCGGATTTGAAAAACTGAAACAAGGCGGCACGATGGTGTATTCGACGTGCACCTGCGAGCCAGAAGAAAATGAGGGCGTTGTTTCATGGCTGCTGAGCCAGTACCCGAACGCTCGGCTCGAGAAAATAGCATTGGACATTAAACGATCAGAGCCATTTCTTGTGTGGAACGGAGAAACGTACAATCACGACGTAAAAAAATGCCTGCGCATCTGGCCGCAGGACAATGACAGCGAAGGGTTTTTTGTGGCGAAGATACGCAAGGAAGGATGAAAAAATTTATATACAAACAAGCTATTAGAATACAGCAGGATAGACAGGAGATACGTGAGGTGAACAGTATGCCAAAACAACGAGGCGTTGTACAGCTTCAAGGTGAAGAAATTCTTATTTACGGCAAGGGAAAAAAATATGAGGTTGGCCAAAAGCCGCGGTTTCAGCTCAAGCCAAAAATGGATGTTATGTTTGAAGTGAGAACGGGCACGGCAGTCAACATCAATCAAGTTCCCAAGATGCCCGGCCACCGGCAACGGAAATACGAATAAGTGTGAACGCATGGCATACCTCTCAACACACCGCCAACGTGTACATCGGTTTTTCACTACTTCAAATCGTGAAGTGCTCGATCTTGTCAAAGCATGGGCGGCGATTTCACTTGCCTTTGGCATTCTGCTTAATCATGGATTGAGCCTCACGCCCCACTTTTTTACCGTCCTTATTACTGCAGCGTTTACCGTCGGTGTTGGGTTTCTCCTGCATGAAATGGGCCATAAAATTGTGGCACAGAGGTATGGCCTATTTGCGGAATTCCGCTCATTTGACACGATGCTGCTCCTTGCAATCTTTTTTTCGTTTTTCGGATTTATTTTCGCCGCGCCGGGAGCGGTGATGATTCAGGGGCGCGTTTCACGAGAGCAAAACGGAAAAATTTCACTTGCCGGGCCGCTGATTAATGTGCTCTTGGCGCTTCTGTTTTTTGCGGCGCTGCAGGCAACAAACCTGTACGCACTGCGAATTGGGCTGGCGATTAACGCGATGCTTGCGCTATTTAACTTGATACCATTTGGCAATTTTGATGGCAAAAAAATATTTGAGTGGAACCGGCAAGTGTGGGGAACACTGCTGGTTGCTGGTGCAGCATTGATGTACTTGAGTGTACGGACGGGATGGATATGAGCACGCTCATGTTTCTTTTTTTTGCAGCCCTGATTATTGGCGGGCTGTTTGTGCTCGTTAAAACATTCCAATCGGTTACGCGCATCGCCGCATCAATGGCACTCATTGGATTTGTGCTTATGGTAGGGATGATTGTTGCGTTTACCATCGGATTGGGAGATGATACACGACTCGGAACTATCAAGACCACAGTCACCAGCGCTGTTGCTGGCAGTGTGCCTGCACCTATTGGCAAGGCAATCGGATTTTTCAAGACAACACGAAACACTATTGAGGAAACAAAAGAAACCATCAGAGCACAGTTCCCGGGAAATGCAACGACAACCGGAACAAATAGTTCAGAGTAAATATTTATATAGCACAACACGCTAAAGAGCAGTATGTTGTTTGGAAAAAAGAGGGATCGTGAACAAGAGCTTATTCTCTGGTTTGATGAAGTGCAGATAGAAGACGTGCCCTTTGTCGGCGGCAAAAATGCTTCGTTGGGTGATATGTACCAAAATCTGACAAAAAAAGGTGTGCGCATACCAAACGGATTTGCGATTACCGCACACGCGTACCGCCTGATTATCAAACACGCGGGCATTGAACATGAAATGCGCAGCATTCTTTCCGGGCTCAACACAAGAGACACGAGACAACTGGCGGAAAAAGGCCACCAACTGCGCAATCTCGTCCGCGCTGCAGAATTTCCGCCGGAACTTCTGAAGGCAATGAGTGAAGCGTACCAGAAACTCTGCAAGGAATACGGCAAAGACACTGATGTGGCGGTGCGCAGCAGCGCGACGGCAGAAGACCTTCCGACGGCAAGTTTTGCAGGACAACAGGAAACCTATCTGAACATTCGCGGTGTCAGCCATCTCATCGACGCATGTAAAAATTGCTTTGCCTCGCTGTTTACCAACCGCGCAATTTCCTACCGCGTTGACCAAGGATTTGACCATTTCAAAGTCGCCTTGTCAATCGGCGTGCAGAAAATGGTGAGAAGTGACCTCGCGTGCAGCGGCGTGCTGTTTACCATTGACACTGAAAGCGGATTCAAGGACGCCGTGTTTATCACCGGCGCGTATGGCTTGGGAGAAAATGTGGTGCAGGGAGCCGTAAACCCCGACCAGTTTTATGTATTCAAGCCGACGCTGAAACAAGGATTCTCATCAATTATCAGCAAGACCTGCGGCGAGAAAAGTATCAAGATGCTCTATGATATGCAGGGCATTAAATCGACGACAAAAAATGTTCCAACCCCTCTGGAAGATCGAAAAAAACTCGTGCTCACCGACAAAGAAGTTCTGCTGCTTGCGGAGTGGGGATGCATTATTGAAGACCATTACTCGGCAAAAGCGGGCCACTTCAAGCCTATGGATATTGAATGGGCAAAGGATGGAAAAAGCGGCCAGCTCTTTATCGTGCAGGCACGGCCTGAAACCGTGATGAGCCAGAGAGACCCAACGATAATGGAAGAGTATGTGCTGAAAAAGAAAGGGAAAATAATTCTCAAAGGGAGTGCGGTTGGACAAAAAATCGGCCAGGGCCCTGCACGAGTCATCAAAGAAGCAAAGGACATCAATCAGTTCAAAAAAGGTGAAGTGCTTATCACTGATATGACGGATCCGGATTGGGAACCGGTCATGAAAATTGCATCAGCAATTGTAACGAATCGTGGTGGAAGAACATGCCACGCAGCGATCGTATCACGAGAACTCGGTATTCCCTGCATTGTCGGCACAGACAAAGGAACTGAGATTATCAAGGACAAACAGCCGGTGACCGTATCGTGCGCCGAAGGAGATGAGGGTATGGTGTATGAAGGCATCCTGCCAATTGAAATCAAAAAACACGACCTGAAGAAACTGCCGAAGACAAAAACAAAAATTATGATGAACCTTGCAAATCCGGAGATTGCGTTTACCTCTTCGTTTATTCCGAATGATGGAATCGGCCTTGCCCGTGAGGAATTTATTATCAACTCCACCATCAAAATCCATCCGCTGGCGCTTCTGCATTTCAACACAATAAAAGATGAGCACCTGAAAAAACAGATCAATGACCTCACGCCCGGCTATCATGACAAAGCCGCATTTTTCGTCGACAAACTGGCAGAAGGCATTGCAAGGATTACCGCAGCGTTCTATCCAAAACCAGTTATTCTGCGGTTCAGCGATTTCAAATCGAATGAATATGCGAATCTGGTCGGCGGTCAGCTCTATGAACCAAAGGAAGAAAACCCCATGCTCGGCTGGCGCGGCGCATCACGATACTATACGGGAAATTATCAGCAGGCATTTGCACTTGAATGCAAAGCAGTGAAAAAAGTGCGCGAAGAAATGGGGCTGACCAATCTTGAAGTGATGATTCCCATGTGCCGAACGCTGAACGAGGCGCATGCGATTATTGCCGAGCTGAAAAAGAATGGGCTCAAACAGGGCGCTAACGGATTAAAAATTATTTGCATGTGCGAAGTGCCTTCCAATGTCTTGCTGGCTGAAAAATTCCTTGATTTATTCGACGGATTTTCGATTGGCAGCAATGACTTAACACAGTTTACACTCGCGGTTGACCGAGACTCGTCGCTCGTATCGCATATCTACGACGAGCGGGACGAAGCAGTGCTGTGGCTGATTCACCATGTCATTGACATCGCGAACCGGAAGAAAAAATACATCGGCATCTGCGGCCAAGCGCCGTCTGACCATCCTGATTTTGCGCAGTTTGTCGTTGAATGTGGCATCCAATCAATTTCTCTGAATCCGGACACAGTGCTCAAGACGACGATGTTAATTGCGGAGACGGAACGGAAGATGAAGAAGTAGAGAAAATAAATAGTTTTTAGAGGGGATTTATCGATTTCTTCTGGTCGTTTCGGCCGTCCGTGCCCCTGCTTGCCCAAGAAGTCTGCTGGTTTCTTTGTGGGTATATGCTTGGTCTCGTTGGGCACTTACCGTGAGACGGTTCGCGTTGACGCGGATGAATCCTGCTGCATCGGTTTGGTCGTATCCGCCGGCAACATCCATGCTTGATTTTGCCGCATCGTAGAGAGACCATGGTGATGCACGCGCAACTGGCATGGCGTTTCCTTTGTAGAGTTTCATCGTTACGGTGCCGGTGACATACTCTTGGCTGGAACGAACCATGCCGAAAAGAAGGTGCATCTCCGGACTGAACCAAAAACCGTTGTAGATTTTTCCTGCGATTTCCGGAATAAGCGTGTCGCGAATGCGCATCACTTCGCGGTCCATAGTGATTCCTTCGAGGTCGCGGTGCGCCGCGTGCAGAATGGTGCCGCCGGGTGTTTCATAGACGCCGCGCGATTTGATGCCGACGAACCGGTTTTCAACCATGTCCAATCTGCCGATGCCATGCGCGCCGCCGACGAGGTTAAGATATTTGAGCAGTGCAACGGGGTCGTTACGAATATCAACAACCTTTGATGGATGAACCTCTGAGATGTCAACCGCAGATGAATGAACAACACGCACAGGAATTCCTTTTTCAAACATGATTTGAATACGCACTGCAAGGTCGGGTGCTTTTTCTGGCGACATGGATCGGGAATACACTTCTTCGGGCGCTTCGCGTGACGGATCCTCAAGAATGCCTGCTTCGTGGCTGATGTGAAAAATATTATCGTCTTCACTCCAGGGTTGGGCGGTGGTTGCTTTGACCGGGATATTATGGCGTTGCGCATACGCAATCATGTCAGGGCGTCCCTGAAACTCCGCGAGAAATGCAGGCGTTTTCCACGGTGAAATAATGCGCACGCCGGGAACCATTGAATACCATGCAAGCTCAAATCGCACTTGGTCATTTCCTTTTCCGGTGGCGCCGTGGGCAAGCACGTTTGTTCCTTCCTGTTTCGCAATCTCTGCAAGATGTTTTGCAATCATCGGCCGTGCGAGTGATGTTCCCATGAGATAGCGACCTTCATACACTGCGTTTGCTTGCAGCGCAGGAAATACAAAATCGGTGACAAATTCACGGCGTGCGTCAACAATATGCACATCCGCTGCGCCAATGGCGCGCGCTTTTGCTTCTGCCGCTGCAAAATTCTCATCCTGCCCGACATCAATTATGCCGGCAACAACCTGATGCCCCTGTTCAATCAGCCATTTCAAAATAACGGATGTATCGAGCCCGCCGCTGTAGGCGAGAACGACTTTGTTTGTTGATTGTTCGCTCATGGTGTTCCCTCCACTTTTTGCAGCGTAGCCGGAATCGAGACCACGCGCAGGATAACATCTGCTTTTTTGTCGTCGGGAATGCCGACGCCGTAGACGGTGTAGTTTCCGCTTTTTTCTTCAAATCCACCATACGAACGAATGACACTTTCATATAATCGTGATGGTTGTGAGGACCGCCATGCGACTGCCCCTCGCTGGAGAACAACCGCTTCCATGATACTCGCCGCGACACCAAGGCCTTCGTAATCCGGCCGAGTAAAGAGTTTGCAAAGATATTCACAGCCAGTAAATGCAGGAAGAGGATAGGTCACGGCGCCGCCACGTTTTCCTGCATCAAGATAAATCGTCGGGTCTTTGTCCGCCAGCATGGCAAAATAGTCAGCACGCAGGGCTTTTCGCTGCTGGTGCATGAAAGCGGCATTAATCATGGTACGCAGCTGCTCCATGTCAACTGCAGATGCAAGCAATGGATACGCAACAACCGGTGAGGGAATCATTATTTTTGTGCCGCTGCCCTCACCAAGCAGTTCTTCAAGCAGGCCGGTGGATTCGAGCTGGCTGGTTGTGTCGCTTCCCTGACCGCCATTTTGATATTTCAGCGTCGTGATTTGTACGCTGTGGTCAGGGCCCAACGATTTAAGCAATCCAAAAGCTTCTTCAATATTGGTCACCATGCCGCCGCTAATTCTGCCGTCAGCAACCATCTGCTCAAAAATGCGGTGCGAAAAAAAGGTGCGAACCACCTGTTCGCCATCCTGCACCGGCTTATCGCCGAGGATAATCAGTTTTTTTGCGCCGAGCACCTTGACGAGCTCAGCCGCAAGTGTCGTTGCGTTGATATTGTACAATTTTCTGTCATCGGGACATAACCCGAGGTGTGAAATGACTGGAATTTTTTGTTCGTAGATTGCAGTGATGATTGGCTTGGTGTCGATACTAACAACATCGCCGACATAGCCCAAATCAACATCAGCTCCGAGTGTACGGTCATATTCTAATGCGTGCCGTTTCACCCGAACGGCATCGAGCGGGATAGCCAACGCATCAATGCCTGCACCACGAAGCGCATCAGCAACGCGCACTTGATTTGCCCATACAATGGGAAGCATTTGGGCAATGAGCTCATCCGATGTCACACGGAGGCCATTGACTTTTCGTGACCCTACATATGCTGGAAGCGCGTCATAATCAACGCCTCCTCCCAGAAGCACAGGAAGATAAAATCCAGTTTGTGAAGCAAGGCTCGCAAGTTCGGCAGCAAGCTGGTTAAGATGTGAATTCGCAAGAAGTTTTCCGCTTGCCTTGACAACGCCTATTTCATGGGGAGGCAATGTCTCAAGCATGCGTTTCCAGTAGGTGGTTGACTGGATGCCGATACGGCTGATAATTCTATCGATAGTTTCTGGTGCCGTAGTTTGTGCCATGGTGAAAAACAATCGGATGCGCACCTTGTTTTAAAAAGGTACCGATTGATTTCAAACAAAATAAACAGATTTGTTTGAAATAGAACAAAAACGAAAAATATATATAATTGAGTATGTTTTGAGGAGCCATGGCAAGTGTTACCAAGCTTACGGAAGACTATTTGCGCGAGCACGCCAGCATCCGCGACTGCCTGAAAAAAGGTGTTGTCAACTTTTCGCGCCTTGCCCGCAGCATTATCAAAGACAGAGGGCTCAAGCGTGTGCGTATGGAAGCGGTGCTCATCGCCTGCCGGCGCGCTGCGGAAAAAATACGCAAAGAAAAAAGCGCTGAAGAAGCTATCAAAACGCTGCTCAAGCACAGCCAGCTTGAGATAAAGAATAAAATAGTGGTTGTTATCGTTGACAAGCAGATTTATGTTGAGAACCTGATTGACATCGAGAAAAAGATTCGGAAAAAGGCAGACACGTTTTACGCACTCGAGGCAACATCATCGTTCACTATCATTACCACAGAAAAATATCTTGACGAGCTGAAGAAACTGTTCGAGCATGACTTGATACGGGTTTCAAAAGACCTTGCAATGATTGTTCTCAAAAGTTCGGAACGCATGGAAAGCACCCCTGGAGTCATGGCGCACCTGTATGCGCTCTTCAGCGACCACGGCGTGAACATCTGCGAGACCATGAGCTGCTGGACGGACACGATTTTTGTGGTTGCAGAAGCAGATGTTGGTAAATGTATGGAGTTCTTACAGTTTTAGAATTCAAACTTCAATCATATCGCCCACTTCAGGAAACAAAACAGGGACACTGGGCTGGTTTTCCTTGATGCTATTTTTAATCATGGCAAGTTGTTTGCGCACATCGCGGCGGATATGCGTGAACGCAATTTTTTTTATTTTGGCGCGTTTTGCCATCACCAGCAGCTCTTTCATTTTCCCATGGCCCTCAACATCCGCGTCCCAGGTGAATGATTCGTGAATAACCAGATCAGCATGCTGGTACAACAGTTCAGATTGTTCCGTGTACTGCCCGTCGCCGCTGTAACAGAGCACCTTTTTCTCGCATTCAATTTTGACGGCGAGATTTGGCACCGGATGAATGGTTGGGGCGAAGGCAAGCTTGAATTCTTGGAATGTAATTTTTTGTCCGGGCGAAACTTCAGTGAATGTTATCGGAAAGGTGATTATTGCGGCGAGCCCTTTGTAGCCGGCTTCGAGAAGCGCAGCGATTTGTTGTTTCATTCCCTTGCCGCAGAAAATCGCTAGGGGTTTTGTCCGGCCATCCTGCCACATTCTGCCCAGCAGTGCAGGAAGTCCAAAGTAATGATCAGCATGTGGATGGCTGATAAAAATAGCGTCAAGCAAACTTGGGTCAGCGTCGTGTTTCCACAGCGCCGGTGGAATCGAAAATCCACAGTCGAGAAGCATAGTTGTCTTGCGGCTCTTGGAAGAAACAAGATACGAATTGTTGGGGATGATGTCCCACGCTTCGCCAACGCCAAGGCAGGTTATTTTCATTAAAGAATGGGAGAGGGAGAGGTATATAAAGATAACGAAAAAAAAGCTGTTAAGTTATCGTCAGGTAAAAAAACTAGAAATATCGTTTCGGAACGAAAAATATATAAGCTTTAATTTTCAAAGATAACATTATGGCAACAATCAATCCTTACATTAACTTCAACGGAAATGCCGAAGAAGCATTTACGTTTTACAAATCAGTATTTGGCGGAGAGTTCGAAAAAATCATACGTTTAAAAGACTTATCAAGCCCTGAATTCCCCGTAGCAGAAAATGAAGCAAATAAAATAATGCGCATTGCTTTGCCTATTGGCAAAAACGTTTTAATGGCCAATGACGTTCCAGAAAGTATGGGACGGGTAAACGAAAACGAAAATAGATCAAAAATTTCAATTAGTGCAGAAAGCAAAGAAGAAGCAGATAAATTATTCAACGGACTTTCGGCAGGCGGGACAATTGAAATGCCCATAGCAGACAGTCCTTGGGGTTCCTATTTTGGAATGTTTAGAGACAAATACGGAATTGAATGGACAGTGGACTTTGATCCAAAATATAAAGGGCAAAAGTAACCGAAGAAAAAATTGAAAGGTTCAAGAGTTAAGAGATGCTTTCCTAATCAAATCCAGCCATCTGTTTTCTCCTAATTCTAAATTAACTCCAGCTCTTTCAGAGGGTACTTCATCAGTTGTAGAATGATTTTCTATGAAGTTATGTTGTATGACAATAGCAGTCATTAGGATTGGAGCAGACCATAAAGCTTTCAATCCTCTAAAATGGAAAGAAGGACAAGATTTAGAAGCTGAAGTTAAGGAAAATAAGCTGGTTGTGAAGAAAACTTAATTTTTTTGTTCAAAATTCCAGACGTTTACTTTACAGCTCACGAAAAAAGAGAAAAAAAGAAAAAATATATTGCTCGTTCACATCAAGATTCATATCACTTTGTATGTTGATGTGTTGCTCGAGCTGAGCGACGAATTCAGGTTTGTCGCGGTGTTGTTGAACGTGTAGTTTCCAGCACCAGCGCCGCCATCCGAGGTTATTCTGAAGGTTGTGTTTTTGCTAACGCCCGGACTTATGTCCAAGGTGGTGTTATCAAATACACCTGTCCAGTTCGCCGGAATGACTGAATCTAACGAGAACGTTGAAGCACTGCATGAGGACAAGTCAGTATTCCTCACGTTTGCGGTGTAATTCAACGTTGCACCCGCTGTTCCATTCTGGAGGCTGGGAACAATAGTTATGCTGGGCGCAAAGCGGCCACAAACACTGATGAGCACACTGCTGTTCAACGTATCGTTATCAAAGTCAGTTGCTTTGAAGCTGACATTATACGATCCGCCAACAGAGAAGTTATGCTGGGGGTTCTGCTGCGTCGAATTCGTGCCGTCTTTGAAAAGCCAGAGATAAGACAATTCAGGATCCCCACCACTAACATTGCCCGTAAAGTCAACCGTCAATGGAGCAGTTCCTGATGTTGGCGTTGCAAGCGCATTTCCGACGGGTACGCTATCCGTAACGGTCACGTTGAAGAAGATACTTCGGTATTTAAGGTCCGAAGTTCTGCCTGACACATTGAGGTTGTATGTTCCTGCAGGTGTTGTCGCATTTGTCTTCACGGTCAAGGTCGAATTATACGTCGGACTCCCGCTTGATGGGTTAAACGTACACGTCGCAAATGTGGGGCATCCAAACGTGAGAAGACTAATCGTCTGCGTGGTGCCGCTCAACAAATTCACTGAAGTAAATGTCGTAGTATTCCGCGCTTGCACAACCGTAGCATTCAATGGGTTTACGTCAACAGAAAAGTCTCCCACAGTAATAGTAACATTACTCGTTGAAGAATCACCATCAAAGTCAGTCACGGTGAATGAGGAGTTATAGATACCAGCAACCGAATAGGTATGCGATGGGTTCTGGGCTGTATCGTTGCTGCCATCTTTAAAGTCCCAGAAATAAGTAAGTGGTGCATTACCGTCGGTCACTCCACCGCTAAAGTTAACCAGCAACGGCACCATGCCTGATGCAGAACCGGTTACTGAAGCAGTTGCGACTGGCAAGCTGTCTGAAACATTGACGATAAATGTCACGTTGTTGGTTATGTCGTCGCCTGATGCAGAGACGTTGACAAGATACACACCATCAGGAGTTGCTGCGCCTGTTGCCACAGTAAATGTTGAGGTGTAGGTCGGATTGCCACTCGACGGAGTAAACGAACATACCGAATCAGTCGGACAGCCAACGGAGGTTAGATTAACTTCTTGACTCAGACCATTCAACAAAGTGAGCGTCATGTTCATCGTTGCGTTCTGGGTTGGAACAACTGTGGCGTTATTTGAATCGGTAGAAACCGAAAAATTAAACGCAGGAACCGTCACGGTGTAGCTGACATTCTTGCTGACCCCGCCGCCGGTGCCAGAGATATTTACGACGTAAACGCCGGGAGTTGTTGTATTCGTGGTCGCCACGGTAAATAGTGAGGTGTATGTGGGATTGCCATTCGACGGATTGAATGAACACGTCGAAGCAGAGGGACAGCCAACTGATGTTAAGTTAACCTGCTGGCTTGACCCGTTCACCAGGGTGACTGTCACGTTCGTTGTTCCATTTTGTCCTGGTACGACGGTGGACGCGCTCGAATTGAGGGAAACCGAAAAAGCAAACGACGGAACAAAAACCTTCCACGCAAAGTCAAATGACGGCAAGTTAACAGCACCTGCTGCAGTGTTCAAAGCAGCACCGCCTTCAGTATTAGTCCACCAAAGACTTGTATTGGTGGCACTGCTGTTGAGGGTGATTATTTTTGCCCATAAATCTTGTAATTCATCTTTTATAAAAACAAAGCTCTTGTTTTCATCAAGGAAACTCATCGCAAGAATACTGTTATCAGGTCCGGTAAGGTTTGGCGACGGATTGAAATGCAGTCCTGAACCAGCAGGTCCGCCCGTATTCCACGTGTTAACTGATTGGTTGTACAGATAGTAATCAACACTCGTGTTCGGACTCACATCAGAATAAACCACGATGCCCGAATTGCTCGTGCCGAGCCATGAGGCATCGGCTAAAATGTTTCCTGATACATCACCACTCCAGATGGTGGTATCCTTCGTGCTCAGCGCAAGCCACGTTGTTCCGTTCCAGACGGTAGATTCCATGTCATCAACTGCAGTTCCTTCATTGATTGAAACAAGGACGTAATCACTGCCTGTTTTTGCTTTAGCACTGATATCACGAGGAACAATGGTCGGTGCGGTGTTTGAAGCGGTGGTATACGTGCAGGTGTCTGCTGTTTTGGTCGTATAATTAAGCGTGCCTGCAGCTGCGAGAGTACCATGTGCAATGAAAAGGTCACCCGAGTTGTATTCGTACGCTGCATCAAATTTACGCCGCTGGGTGGCAGGCAAACTTTGTGAAAGTACCTGCGCTGGCTCACAGCCCCATGAGTTCGAGGTTGCATTCCATATCATGACATTAAGATCGTTATTTATGTCACTCCACACGAGCGCGATTTCATTGGTGTTTCTTCGAGGAACAAGTTTTACCAGCTGCACGAGACCGGTGCTGCGGGTATTCGGAACGCTGGCAGGAGTGGTCCACGATGATCCGTTCCACACAACATAGCTTGCGTTCGGGGTGTTATTCGAATAGACAACCAGTGCCCTGCCTGAAAGCTGTTCGTAGGCAACAGCCACTTTCTGCGTGTCAGCAACTGATGATGTCCGCGAGAGATTGATCATGTAAGAACAATTTGTTCCGTTACTCCAGCACCACGAGCCGGTTTTGTTTGAGAAAATCTGCGCTTTGACATCGTCGAGAGAGTCGGCAACAGCAAAAATGAATTCATCATTTACTGGCGAGGCAGCAACACTAACCCATTCTAATGAAGGCGAGGTTTGGCCATTGAGTGCCGTGCTAAGCTCGGTTGACCAGTTCTGTAATGTTCCGTTCCATGTTCTGTAACGGGGGTTTGCAAATGCGCCATTGCCATAGACGAGCATACCATCTTTTTGCGCAGAAACAATATACAGATTGAGTATCAGGAAAAGAAGAAACAGAAAAGTTACTTTTGTTGCATATTGTTTTGCCATACCTACCACCCTTTTTTGTTATTGGTTTAGTTGAATATCACGGAGTTGAATATCACGGAGTTTGATTCTTGATATGTTTTTAGTTTGAATAATTTCTTGGAATGCGCAGTATAAATAGTTTGTTGTTGTGCAAAAGGTACGTTGTAAGGGAAAAAATAAGAAGAGGCGATGAGTAAAGGCAAAAATATAAAAAGTGCATGCAAAAAACAACAGTCCATGAGTTCTCAGATTGAACAGGTTGTTGAGATTGCGCGTGAAGCAGGAGAGATTTTGAAGGAGCAGTATACGTCTCGCTCGTATTCTATTTCAACGAAGAGCGGCCCAACTGATTATGTCACCACGGCGGACCTTGCGTCAGAAGCACACATCAAAAAGCGGCTGGCTGAGCTGTTTCCCAACGACAAAATTTTTTCTGAAGAAGACACCAACCGGCCAACGAATTTTTCAGGCAGAGTATGGTTTGTTGACCCGCTGGATGGCACGGCAAGCTTTGTCGCGCATGAAGAAAATTTCACTGTGATTATAGGATTATGTGAAAACGGAACGCCGGTACTCGGTGTGGTCTGCGAACCGCTGTCGGGCGTTGTTTTTTATGCAGAAAAAAATAAGGGCGCGTGGAGAATTGAGGCAAACTCCAAAAAGAAGATACAAGTGAGCACCATACAGAATCTCAATGACGCACGCGTGTTGGTGGGCACGCGAACAACACCCGCGTTTATCAAGTCCGTTGTTATCTCGATGTCCTTCAAAGAATTTTTGAAAAAAGGAGACGGAATGTGCGGCCGCGTTTCATGCATTATTGCCCAAGGAGAAGCAGAATGCCGGGTGAATGTGAAGGTATCAAAGTGGGACACGTGCGGCCCGCAGATTATTCTTGAGGAAGCCGGGGGAAAAATGACTGACAGTGGCGGCAACCCGCCGGACTACGCGCAAAAAGAAGCTATGTGGCAGCGGTTAATAGTTTCGACTAACGGGAGCATCCACGCTGAAGTTCTTGAACAATTACAAGATAAAATGAATAAAAAAAGAGAAATAATAAATTAAAGAAGCATGAATTAAAAATTCATCACGCCGCGGATCTTATCAATGTTGTCAGCCACGTCCTGCCCTTTCTTGGTAAGCGAAAGAAGTTTGAGCCGCCCTTGCTTATCGAATTTTATCAGGCCGGATGTTTCCATTTGCTGCAAAATTTTGACCACGTGTGAATACGTGCAGTCGATTTGCTTTGCAAGCGAAGAAGCGTATACCTCATTTTTGGCATTCTTGAGACCAACCAACATCATGGCTGGTTTTTCACGAAAAAAGACGTTAAATATCTCATTATTTTTCATGGTTATGCCCCCCATGCCAAACGATTTCGGCGAAGTATGGTATGTATATTGAACATATAGTTCTATCGTATATAGGTTTCAGTGTAGGGGATTCACCGGTTATTTTTAAATCTTTAGGTTTTTTGAGCATAACGAGGGAAAAAGTCACCACTCAAAAAGGAAATCAGCACATTCTTTTAAAATGGTTTATAAAGCTTAAAACAGGGGATGGAACTACACACATGAAACTACACCAAGCCAAGCTCGGTAAAACTGGCAATAATGCGAATTGAGCCAAGCACTGCCATCAACAAGCCAAGCAGAATGGCAACCGTGCCGACCTTGTTAGTATGCAAACGCCATGCCTTGACCCCGCACCACACTGCTACAATGCCCATAATGAGCGGCAAAAAGAACATGCCCAGCAGGGCAATAATAATCCCGCCGATGCCGTAGATTGTTCCGGCAAGTTTCGGCCGCGGTGAAGGGGGAAAGGGAGGATGAAGAAGCTCGCGCGCTGTTTTTTTCTTTTGCTTGGGCATACAATCTCTATACCGCTTTAGGTTTATAAATATTTTTATAGTGCGCCGGAAAAAGAGAGGATATGGAACTGGAACCAGCATCAATATTGTTTCCGTACGAACGCATACGCGATGAGCAAAAAAAATTAATGCAGGACGTTCTTACCACGGTGCGTGAACGCAAGCATTTGCTGGCCCATGCGCCGACGGGCTTGGGAAAAACAGCTGCAGCACTTGCACCAGCATTAGGTCACGTGCTGAACCAAAAAGAAAAAAATAAAGTGATATTTTTTCTCACGGCGCGACACACTCAGCACCTCATTGCATTAGAAACCATTCGGCAGATTAAACAAAAATATAATCTTACCATTGATGTGTGTGATATTATTGGGAAAAAACATATGTGCGCCCAGCCCGGCGCCGCGCTGCTGCCGAGCAGTGATTTTAGCGAGTTCTGCAAAAAAGTGCGTGAAGATGGAACCTGCGAGTTTTATCAAAACTGCCGCGGAGGAAAAACAAACCCTGAAACAAAACTCACGGTGCTGGGCGAGAAGGCCCTCGCCGATATCCGCAGTATCCAGCCCTGCGCAGTTGACGTTCTCGTTGCCGCCTGCACCGAAGAAAAAGTATGCCCGTATGAGATCACGCTCGCGCTCGCAAAAAAAGCGCAGGTAGTTATTGCGGATTATTCGTATATGTTTCATCCCACGATCCGCAACTCATTTTTGGCAAAAGCAGGCAGAGAATTGAAGGACTGTATCATTGTTGTCGACGAAGGCCACAATCTGCCGAGCAGAATCCGCGACCTTATGACTGAACTATTGACCAGCAACACGCTGAAGTACGCCATTAAGGAAGCAAAAAAATTCAACTATATGAATGTTGTTGAAGAGCTCGCGGGCCTCCAAAATATATTTCTCGCGTTTGTTGAAAAGCTGCGGAGCAAGCCCGGCTTTGGAACATGGGAAATGAAAGTCACGCAGAAGGAATTTATGGATGCGGTGCAGGCGATTCGCGACTATGATTCGCTGGTCATTGATTATCAAACCATCAGCGAGGCAATCCGCGGTGTGCAGCGGCGCTCGTTCATTGGCAGTGTTGCCGGATTTTTGGAGGCATGGAAGCAGGGAGCGGATGATGGCTTTTGCCGGATTTTTTCGCTCAAGCCCGGACGCGATGAGACAATGATGCTTTCCTATCGCTGCCTTGACCCATCGCTGCTTACACGATCGGTGTTCGCGGAATGCCACGCCAGCATTATCATGAGCGGCACGCTGAATCCGACGAGCATGTACGCTGATTTGTTGGGATATGAAGCAGAGCGGTGCATTGAACGGGCGTACGATGACCCGTTTATCGAGGACAATCGGCTTGCGCTCGTGATTCCGGAGACCACGACGAAGTTCGCCCTGCGTAGTGAAGGGCAGTTTAAAAAAATCGCGGAGATTTGTTCAAAAATTGTGCACGCGGTGCCGGGCAATGTCGCGATTTTTTTCCCAAGCTATGACATCCGCAACAAAGTCCACACATATTTTCATGAGCTATGCACGAGAACCGTTTTCGTTGAACAGCCGGGCATGACCAAGCAGGAAAAAACAGAATTGCTGGAACGGTTCAAGCACGCCCAGAAAACAGGCGCGGTGCTGCTGGGCGCGATTAGCGGCAATTTCGCCGAGGGGATTGACTTGCCGGGTGATTTGCTGAAGGGAGTTATTGTTGTGGGGTTGCCATTGTCCCAGCCGGATTTGGAAACGCAGGAGCTCATCAAGTATTACGACGGAAAATTCAAGCGCGGCTGGGATTATGGATATATTTTTCCGGCGTTCATCAAATGCTTGCAGGGCGCCGGCCGGTGCATTCGCACAGAAACCGACCGCGGCGTCGTGGTATTTCTCGATGAGCGGTACACATGGCCCCGGTACGCCCGCTGTTTTCCAGAAGATTATGGCGTGCGGGTTGCGCAGGACTACGTCGGAGAGATTGAAGAATTCTTTGGATGACTGAAAAAAAATTCACTGCGCCTGTTTCATCGAATAGGCAACGACTCCGTCAATAGTAAGAACACCCTGATGGTAGTCGGGACCACGTATGCAAATAGTTACTTTTTTCAATCTGGTAAATTGTAGATACTGATCGTACGGCGGTTGAACTGGTGCGCACCGTCCGAGAGATCCGATAAAACCGTCATCAAAGACCTTGTCTTTGACAAGTGGGCCAGAATAGACGAGCCGTTGATTCTGGTCATGCACGATTATTGATTCAATGTGCACCAAGTCACCGACGCGATGGCTCTTGGCGATAGTAAAGGGTGCAGAGATATGAAGATTATAGAGTTCAACCCGCATGGTTTCAGGCGCACTGGTTTGTGCAGTACTGCGCATCATACCTTCGCCGCAGCGTTCAGCACGAATCTCCAAGCCCATCGCCCACAAAGAGTGAGAAGGATATTTAAAGTTTTTCAGCGCACAACCAGTATACACATTACACAACTAATGACCAAAATACATCGAAAATGACAATATTTATATACCAGTTATGCTATTAGTATCTTAGGGTGAAAGAGTGGTCATTTTGTTCGACCAGTACAATCTGCCGAAGGACGTGTTTGAAGTGGTGTTCGCAACCGAACAGCAAGTCAAAGTAGGTCGCCTCTTACTCGAAGAACTGAAGTCCCACGACGGCGAGCTGGGTAAGACCGAAATGTCCCTATTCGCCAATCGGCTCCATGACGGCACCCTTATTGAAACTGAAGAAACCCGCGGGCCGGTCAAGCGCGCAGTCAAGGAAAAACTATCTTACAACAAGCGCCAGTTTTACGACCGAATCCTAACCCCCATGCGCGCTATGGGTATGATTGATTTTGACATGTACAAGAAACGCTACCGGGTTTCAGACCGGTTCAGCAGGGCGCTCCAGAAAGTGAGCGTCATGTGGAAAGCAGAAACGTATCCAAAAGGCACTGCCCCGCCGGTGGTGTTCAATGATTAATCCAAGTATTACTCACATTCACAACGGCTCCTTGGTGATGCCCAAGTTCTCAACCACCCCCCAACATGAGTCCTTCTCTCCGGGGGCCGTTGTACTTTTTCTTCGACGAATAGTATGAATAGTACAGATTGGTTTACATACTATTTTTTTAAGTTTGTTGTTAAAAATCTGCATCAGCCAATAGAGACGGTAACGGCAAGGGGCGAATTGTGAAGGAACTGTTTCAGTACGGTGGCACAATCAATCATTCCATCAAGGGCGAAAATCTGGCGCCCGATTTTCGCCGCTCGGGAAAACCAGACTGTGCGATAGCATTCGTATCTTGCCCGTTCTTGTTTGTCGTGTGAAACCTGTTCTTCTTTGGCCAGATTAGTAGTTGCACCAAATAAGGCAAGTTAGGTTTTATAACCCCACCATGCACAGATCCATGCGCCCTTCAAAAACTATATGCTCAAAAACAATAAACTTTTTAAAGGGTTTATCTTCTTCTCAGCGTATGTCAGAAGACGAAGTAAACGAAGCAGCTGAAGACAACCTTGAAACAGAAGAAGGCCGCGAAGAAGCAGCAGAAGATGATGAGATCGAGCCCTGGGAAGAAGGATTTATCGAAGGCGCCAACATGGAAGGCCAGCTCGGCAAATGCGCCAACTGTGGTGACATGATAACCGCGGAAAATTGTGTTGAGAAAAAAATCGATGGCGAATTGAAACGATTCTGTTCTGAAAAATGCTTTGAAAAATACGAAGAGAAACATGCGGAGTAAGCATGAATACCGGCATTCTGTATGCGCTTCTTGCTATGGCGGCGTATGGATTGTCTGATGTGTTTGCCAAAGCGCAGATACATAGATTCAGCAGGTCGCTTATTTTGTTCATGCGTGGCGTGCTGATATCGATGGTGCTCGGAAGCATCGTGCTGCTCTACCCTGCACCAGTCCCGATATCGCCCTTCTTGTTGTTCACGGTCGCTCTTGGCATTGCGGGATTTGTGCCGGTGTATTTTTACTTGAGCGCCGTCAAAAAAGGCAATTTGAGTATTGTTGCGCCGATTGCAAAAAGCGCGGTCATCATCACCGTTCTTTTATCGCTGCTGTTTCTCAATGAACGCTTGAACCTTATCCAAGCAGTCCTTATCTGCGTGATTATTCTCGGCGTGCTGCTGTTGTCCATGAACATCCGTTCTCTCTTCACCCTCCGCTGGAAGGAAACACATGCAGGAGTACTTCCGGCGTTGGTCGCCGCACTCTTGTGGGGCGTTGCCTTTTTTGTGTGGAAGTTTCCAGTACAAGCATACGGCCCGCTGTTCTGTGCGTTCGTAACTGAAACAGGCGTTGCAGTTGGAGCACTGCCATTTCTGAAAAAAGAGGACATCCCTGCACTGCGAAAAATGAACTGGAAATTGTTCGGAATAGTTTTCGCATGCGCCATGACAACACTCCTCGGCACCATCGGCTACATGAAAGCGATTTCCATGGCGCCGTTAAGTCTGGTGATGCCGATTGTGACGGCAACGCCGGTTGTCTCGACGCTTATCGCCGTGACCTATTTCAAGGAACGGCTCAGCGCAGTGCAGTGGCTTGGGGGGATTCTTGTTGTCAGCGGTATTGCGCTGCTGTTTGTGATGTAGGAAGGTTTAAAAACCTTCGATTAATTCTTTGAGCATATGTGCGGCATCCTTGCATTATTTGGAACGTGGAAAACAAATGATATTATCACGGCGTTTGAGAAGATTGAACACCGCGGACAAGACAGCTACGGCTTTGTTGATGACGAAGAGGAATTTCACGCGAAAAAGAAAGAGGGATTTTTCAGTCAGCTGCGAAAAAAACCAACACACAAAAACATTGTCCTCCACAACCTCCATGCGATTGTCGGACACTGTCCGCAGCCAATCAAAGAAGGAACTGCGGTGCTCGCCTTCAACGGCGAAATCTACAACTGGCGCATGCTAAATGAGATGTACCATTGCAATGCAGCCAATGACACCGAAGCCCTGTCCAATCTGCTCCAGCATCAAGGAGAAGAAAACACCATCGAATGCCTGAACGAGCTCGACGGTGTTTTTGCGTTCATCTTCAAAAACAACAACAAAATAATTCTTGCACGGGACATCATCGGCGAAAAGCCGCTGTTTTACTGGCAGGGCGCACAAGGATTGGTTGCCGCATCTGAAAAAAAATGTATCCGTGCACTGGGCAAGGAGCCGGTTGAAGTGAACCCCCGCAAAGTTATCACCTATGACATTGAATCACAAAAGATAGAAACACAACGGCGGCCATTTTTTGAGGTAACACCGGAACATAAAGATGCGTTTGAAACACTGAAACAAAAAACACAGCGCTTCATCGAACACGCTGTTGAAAAACGCCTGCCGAACAAGAGCCAAAAGATGGGCATCCTGTTTTCCGGCGGTGTTGACTCAACACTCCTCGCATGGCTCTGTAAAAAACAAGGCCGCGATTTTGTCTGCTACACCGCCGCATTGGAAGAGCCGGGAATGCAGCCGGCTCCAGATTTTGTCTCGGCGAAAAAAACTGCACACCAACTCGACTTTGAGCTAAAAAGCATAACCATTCCTGTTGGAAAAGTGCCCGACTACCTCAAAAAAATTGTACCGCTCATTGAAGATGCAAATGTGGTGAAAGTCGGCGTGGCGATCCCTTTTTTTCTCGCTGCAGAGCAGGCAAAAAAAGATGGTGTACGGATTTTATTTTCCGGCATCGGCAGCGAAGAACTTTTTGGGGGGTATGAGCGCCATGAAAAAGCGCACAATATCAACAAGGAATGTGTGTCTGGCCTGCTGAAGATGCACGAACGCGATCTATATCGAGATGACGTCGTTATGATGGCGCACACTATTGAACTGCGCGCGCCGTTCCTTGACAAAGAGCTGGTAGAATACGCACTCAAAATTCCGGCACTGTACAAAATAAGAGATGGAATCAAAAAATACATTCTTCGGTGCATTGCTGAACAAGAGGGAATGCCGCGTGAATTCGCCTTCAGAAAAAAAGAAGCAGCGCAGTACGGCAGCCGGTTTGACCGCGCGCTCGAAAAGCTCGCGCGCCGCGAAAAGAAAACAAAGAGCCAGTATCTTGCCCAGTTTTTGCCGCATGCAAACAAAAAGGTTGGCGTGCTGTTCAGCGGCGGCAAGGACAGCACGTATGCAGCGTGGCTGATGAAACAGCAAAATTATGAAATTTCCTGTTTAATAACGCTCAAGAGCAAAAATCCAGACTCGTATATGTTCCACACGCCGAACATTCATCTGGTTGATACGCAGGCAGAAGCACTGGGCATTCCGCTGCTGGTTCAGGAGACTGAAGGAGAAAAAGAACACGAGCTTGCTGATTTGAAAAAAGCGATTGTGCAAGCACAAAAAAAGTATGGCATCGAAGGTGTTGTCACCGGCGCACTCGCATCAAGCTACCAGCGCGACCGGATTGAAAAAGTGTGCGACGAACTGGGGCTGACGGTGTTCTCGCCGCTGTGGCACAAGGACCAAGAACAGGAACTGCACGAAATTCTTGACGCGGGATTTTCGTTTATTATAGTGAAGGTTGCGAGCGAAGGGCTTGACAAAACGTGGCTGGGACGAGTGATTACCGAAAAGGATATAAACCGCCTCGTTGAACTGAATAAAAAAACTGGCCTGAACATTGCGTTTGAAGGCGGCGAGGCAGAAACGCTGATGATTGATGGGCCGCTGTTTAAGAAACGAATTGAGATTGAAGAAAGTGAAATTGTTGAAGAGAGCACGAATTGCGCGCAGATGGTTATAAAGAAAACCACACTGGTTTCTAAAGCCACTTAATCTCCAAGCTTTCAAACTGGTCAATCGGCTTGAATTTCTTGGTGTGTGTTCCATAGTAGCTGCGGGGTGATTCGTATTTCTTGTAGAATTTCAGTGTGAGGGTTTTGTCACGCTCAATGTTGCTGAACAGAATGCTGACGGGGAATTCTTTCACCAGTTTCATGCCGGGAGGAATTGTTGGCAGCGTGAAATCTTGTTCAATCATTTGTTCACTGCCCTGCACATCAGCCTTGTCAAACGTCAGGCGAACCATGGGTGTGATGTCTTGTTTTTCGATGTTGCGAAACACCAGCGTCATTTCACGCAACTCTCCGCGGTCTCTGCTGATGCGCTGGAATTTCATTTTTTGGATAGTCAAATAGTCTTGCGGCTCAAGCGGATCGATAACAAAGATGCCTTTTTCCGGCTCTTCAACACCGGGAAGGTCTTTGGGAATGGCAATTTCTTCAGGAGGAAAAGGACGAGAAGGTACCGGTGGCCGTGCCTGCGTCGGTGGGATTGGCACGGCGGGTTGAGCGGCAACCTGTTGCTGCTGGGCATTCTGTTGCCCGACAACAGGTGGTTGAGATATGCTTTCTTTTTGCATAAGGCGCAGGCAGCCGCCGAGAAGGACAACCACCAACAGGAGGAATAAAAATCGTTTCATGGTACACCTATTTTTTTGTGTGCTGTTTTTTGTTTATTAATTTTGTGAGCATGTGTTCTGTCTTTTTGTTCCCATATTTTGGAAGCAACTGGTCTTCCATCGCGCGCCGCTTCAGCATGGCAGGGTCATGGGCATGGGAATATTTTTGTGCCAAATCAGGGGGCGTACGCTGCGCATGGCCGAGCATGGCTGCCTTTATTTTTTTTGCAAGGATAACAAGGTAGCGGTAGAAAATCTGCACCAGCACAAAGAGCACCAGCAGGCCGAGAATACCAATAAGAAGCCATTTTAATGAATCGCCAAAAAGCAGTTCGGTCACACCTATCACCACGAATGATAAAAAGAAGTGCGTTAATAAAGTTTGTGGTAGCAACATTTAAAAACCATCATAAAAACCAGTCGCCTATGGCTCCTGAATCTGAACACGACCACCCCGCAGGGCCTCCGTCCTGCATTACCAAAATCTCCGACGAAGTCTGGGAAATTCCAACCAGCTACAAGAAAGGAATGCTCGTTCCTGCTCGAATTTTCGCCACAAAAAAATTGTTGGACCAGATGGACGCCGGCGTGTTTGACCAAGTCACCAACGTCGCGTGCCTGCCCGGCATTAAAAATTACGCGTACTGCATGCCTGACGGCCATTGGGGCTACGGATTTCCCATTGGCGGTGTTGCGGCATTTGACCCGGAAAATGGTATCATCAGCCCGGGTGGAATTGGTTTTGACATCAACTGCGGCGTACGCGTGGTCAGAACAAATCTCACCCTTGAAGAAGTCCAGCCAAAAATAAAAGAGCTCGTCAATCATCTTTTTGAGCGCGTGCCCTGCGGCGTCGGCTGCAAGGGATTCATCAAGCCAACCAAGGAAGAGTTCAAGGAGCTCGTCACCCGAGGCGCAGTATGGGCAGTTGAGCACGGCTTTGGCTGGAAAGAAGACATCGAGCGCATTGAAGAAAACGGCTGCATCAAAAGTGCGGACGCCTCAAAAATTACCGACCGCGCCATCGCTCGTGGATACGAGCAGATTGGCACGCTGGGCAGTGGCAATCATTATCTTGAAATCCAGTATGTCAAGGAAATATTCGACAAAAAGGTCGCAGAAAAATTTGGCATCACCAACGAAAACCAAATCTGTGTCATGATTCACTGCGGCAGCAGGGGATTTGGCCATCAGGTTGCAACGGATTACCTCAAAATTTTTGCTGACGCGATGCCACGATACGGCATCACGATTCCTGACCGAGAACTTGCCTGCGCGCCATTCAAAACAAAAGAAGGGCAGGACTATTACGCAGCCATGGCCTGCGCCGCAAACCTCGCGTTCTGCAACCGGCAGGTTATCATGCACCGCGTGCGGGAATGTTTTTCGAAAGTATTTGGCAAGAGCGCAGAAGAACTGGGTATGCATTTAGTATATGATGTAGCGCACAACATTGCCAAGCTGGAAGACCACATTATTGACGGCAAAAAAACAAAGCTCCTTGTCCATCGCAAGGGCGCAACGCGCTGTTTCGGCCCGGGCAGGGAAGAAATTCCGGAGCTGTACAGAAAAGTCGGCCAGCCCGTGCTCATCGGCGGCTCCATGGAAACCGGATCATATATTCTTGTTGGAACAAAAAAAGCAGAGCAGGAAACCTTCGGCAGCACATGCCACGGCGCTGGCAGAACCATGTCGCGCGCCAAGGCAAAAAAAACAGTTCGGGGAGAACAGCTGCAGAAAGACATGGAAAAACACGGCATTTATGTCAAGGCAGTATCCATGTCTGGCCTCGCCGAAGAAGCAGGGCTTGCATACAAAAACATTTCTGATGTCATTGAAACAATGCATGAGAGCGGTGTGTCAACAAAAGTGGCGCTGCTCAAGCCGATTGGGAATGTGAAGGGATAAGAAATAAAGAGGGACCGACCATGTGGTTTGTAATCCACAAAAAGAGGATAGCAAAGAATAGTTTCTTGTTCTTGATTTCTCTTGTTGTTTGCTTGGTCATGGTGGAAGTTGGGTTTCGCCTGTTCTATCCACAGCCGCTGTTTGACGAGTGCAATCCCGACCATCCGGATTGGCCACACCCGCTGTTTATTTCTGATGCGTTGCTTGGACATGTTCCCCGACAAAATGGAACATGGTGCCTACACCAGCCGGACACGAACAAAAAAATAATCATCCACACGAACAACAAAGGCCTTCGCGCAAACCGGGAATTTAACTACACGAAACCGGCAAATACGCTCCGGATACTGGTATTTGGTGATTCATTTGTCTGGAGCGCAAACCTTGCTGATGAAGAAACATTTTCTGCACAACTCGAAAACGAAATAAAAAAAATCCTGCAGGAGCGAGGAAACGATACAACCCAAGTAGAGATTATACCTTTTGGCGTCGGGGCATATGGTCCACAGCAAAGCTACCTTCGGTATACTTCAGAAGGAAAAAAGTATGCTGCTGATCTTGTCCTCTTTCTTTTTTACCAGAATGATTTTACTGACCTCTTTGATGAGAAGGCGCAGTATCCACGTCCGTGGGTTGCGTTTAGGGAAGAGAACGGCACCATGGCCGCCCATATTTCTTCGGCAGAAGAGGTGGTAAGTGAAATAAGAAATGAAAGTGGAAATAAAATGTTTCCGTATTTCATGGATGATTACCGCCAGCCAAAAACAACACCGCGGTGGTATAAACGGTTCTTTCTTTCGCATTCCCATTTGATGGTATTTATGAACAACATACGAGAGATGAGAAATAAAAAAAGTTCAGAGGAAGAGATAGGCCTCTTGTTCAAAGAGATGAGCACATTAAACGCGGATTTGCTAAAACAATTTGAGAAAGAAGGAGATGATGGAGCACGGTTTGTTTCTGCGGCCAAGCAACTCTCATTCCTTATAGGGCATTTTTCACAGGCGGTTAAACATAATACGTCAGCATTCGCACTCGTTAACATTCCCAGCGTGCACCAAGTCCAAGATGCCTATTTGAAAATTATTGCTGACCGGATTACTGATTTCCCATCGAGAGAAAAACGTATGGCAAATTATGTGTTAAACGAAACTGCGGCAAACAACAGCATACCGTATGTTGACCTAACGAAGCTGGCGTATGAACACCAAAATAAATTTTACCATAGGACTGACAACCATTGGTCGCCTCGAGGGGTTGAAGTGTCAGCAGCATACGTTGCTGAACAACTTGACGAACAGGGACTACTGAAGGAACGTGCAAAAGTGAAGGATACGAGGTGACAACGCACCATGCAGATTGTAATCAAGAAAAAGAAGATAGCAAAGAATAGTGTGCTTTTCTGTATGACTCTTGTTCTGTGCTTTATGCTATTAGAAGCTGGCTTTCGGATTTTTGCCCCGCAGCCATTGTACGACAAATGCACCCCTGCCCACCCACAAGGAATTGGCAGATTGAGTATGTCTGACAACCTTCTTGGCCACACCACACGGCCCAACCTCCAAGGATGCCTTTACCAGCCGGACACCAACAAAAAAATAAAAATAACAACCAACAACAAAGGACAGCGAACAAAACAGGAATATGCGTATAAAAAACCGCAAAATACGACCCGTATTCTTCTGTTTGGGGACTCATTTATTCTTGCTGATATGCTGGATGATACTCAAACATTTCAGGTAAAACTTCAGGAAGAAATAGAAAAAATTCTCAAACAAAAATATAAAAACCCGCCGGCCATCGAGGTTATACCCTTTGGCATGGGTTCCTATGGAACGCAACAAAGCTATTTAACATATTTTACTGAAGGAAAGAAATATGAGTTTGACGTTGCACTGTATCTTTTTTATCAAAATGATGTTACTGATTCTTTTATTTCATCAGAAACCAATTACCCCCGGCCGGTTATGAAGGTCAGCGAACAGAAAGCAGAGTTCGCAACGGCGCGCCAGGTATTTGAGGGAGAGAAAACAAAGGATAACCAACAGCCATTTGCTCTTTTTTTTAATGAACAGAATGTCCCTATTCCGCATCCGTCGTGGCATAAACGGTTCTTTCTCGCCCATTCGCACCTGTTCAGCTTTGCAGACCGCACAATTGCGCATAGGCAATCAGCAAAAGAAGAAAAAGATTCTGAATTTAATCGATTGGTATCAAAAGTAGCACTTATGGACGACCAGTTGATTAGGCTTGAAATGAAAAAAAGGCCGAAGATGCAGGAGATGATACCTCAAGTTTCGGCAATTATCGGAACCTTCAACTACGAAGTCAAAAAGGCGAATGCACAGTTTGTCCTGATAAATATTCCTAGTGTGTACCAAGCTCAGACTCGGTTTCGGCAGCGAATTGTTGAAGGAGTGAAACAGGCAAAGAACCTGCCCGAGGAATTGGAGTATATGCGAACAAAAAATGAAGAGAATCTTTTTGGAGCGCCAAGAAAAAATGTATTCCTTGATGGTACAGCAGAACGGTACGATATTCCGTACATTGACCTGTTACCGATTGCAGAAAAATATGAGAATACGTTTTATTTTAAAACTGACGATCATTGGTCGCCGGTTGGCGCTGCTGTTTCAGCGCAGTATGTCGCAAAAAAACTTGACGCACTCAAGCTACTCTCTCATAACAGTGGATAGATCATTGACGAGATAACCGTTGTTTGGCTCATCACAATAAGAGCACTGAGAAGAACCAACATGATAAGGATGGGTGTCAGCCACCAGACTTTTCGAACTTTCAGAAAATCCCAGAGTTCGCCAAGGAAAGAACGGTTCATTGAAATGAGAATAAAAACAGGGATTTATTAATGTTACGAATCCAACGCTGATTAATTCGACATCAATCCTTCGCCTGTTTCTCGCTGTCCCACATATCCTGCGGATTGTCTGTCCGTTTAATCAGAAACGTATCCATAACGAGATAATCAATGCCGGTTCCCATCATACATGTGTATGCGTCTTGCGGCGTGCAGACAATGGGCTCGCCGCGAATATTGAATGAGGTGTTCACCAAAATGGGAACGCCAGAAATTGCCCCAAATGATTTGATAAGATCATAGTAGAGAGGATTCTGTTCTCGCCGAATTGTCTGAAGGCGTCCGCTGCCATCAACATGCGTCACTGCGGGAAGGCGCGCCTGCCATTCTTTTTTGATAGGATACACCATCAGCATGAAATCAGTGGCAGGTGAAAGGGGCACGTCGCAGTCAAAGTACGCCGGTGCATCTTCAGCACACACAACTGGTGCAAACGGCCTGAAGCCCTCGCGGTGCTTGACTTTTTCATTGAGAATACGCTTCATGCTTTTATGGCACGGGTTTGAAAGAATGCTTCGCGCACCGAGTGCACGCGGCCCCCATTCCATGTGCCCTTGAAACCAGCCAATGACATTGTTCTTGGCAAGGAGCTGAGCAGTGGTTGCAATAAGTTTGTCAGTGTCCGCAAAGGATTGGTACTGAACCTTGTTTGAGTCGAGAAACTGTTTGATGTTGGCTGAAGTAAATGCCGGGCCAAGATAGGCATGCGTCTGGACAAATGCCCGCTTTTTCCGGAGCAGAGCGTGATAGACGTAGGCCGCAGCGCCAATGCTGGTGCCGCCGTCACTTGAATTTGGCTGTATCCAGAGCTGTTTGAAGGGCGTGTTCCGAAGAATTTTTCCATTGCATACGCTGTTCAGCGCAACGCCGCCAGCAAGCACCACGGCATCTTTTTTAACAACTGAATGCACATGGCGAAGAATTTTGAACATAACTTCTTCAGTAATCAGCTGAAGCGCCGCAGCAATGTCTTTGTGCCGTTGGATGAGCGCTGATTCCTGCTTTCGCACCGGCCCACCGAGCAGTGCGCATAGTTTTTTTGACGGCATTCTATTCGAATAATGGAACTGAAAATACGAAAGATCAAGCTGATAACTACCATCCTCGTGGATGTCAATGACCTGCTTGAGTTTTTGATAGTACGGATTTTTTTGCGGGTCGGAGGTACCGTAGGGGCTTAATCCCATAATCTTGTACTCGGAATTGTTGACACTAAAGCCAAGATATGCAGTGATAGTTGAATACAAAAGACCAAGCGAATGGGGAAAACGAATTTCTTTCAGAAGATGAATGTCCTTATCGTTTCCAACGCCATACGCTGTTGTCGTCCATTCACCAACGCCATCGATGGTCACAATTGCAGCGTCTTTGAACGGGCTCACCAAAAAAGCGCTGGCAGCGTGCGCAAGATGGTGTTCAAGAAAAAAAATCGAGCCGCGGTAGCCAAGTTTCTTTCGGAGCAGTTTTGGCACATGGAGTTTTTCATGCAGCCATGAGGGAAGCGACTGAATAAAAATCTTCATGCTCAACGGAAAGGTCTCAAGCAACTGGAACAGGTACCGCTCAAGTTTGAGAAACGGCTTCTCATAAAAGCCAATATATGAGATGTCATGTATTGAAATCTTTTCGCTATCGAGGCAAAAATTGATTGCATTGATAGGGAAAGAGGCGTCGTGTTTTTTTCGCGTGAAACGCTCTTCTTCTGCCGCAGCAACAATGACGCCGTCCTTCAGCAGCGCTGCCGAGGAATCGTGGTAAAAACAGCTGATGCCAAGAATGTACGTGTGCGTGACCATACGATTTCTCCGCCCTAGAATTGTCGATAATACTGCTCGCGCTTTTGTGTTTTGAGATTCAAGTCAGACCAGAATGATTTGGTGTCTGGAGGGAAACGCTGCACAAGAAAATGTTTACCAACAATTCGCGCAACGAGCGCAGTAATTCCGAAGCCAATGAAATAAACAAGGACCAACAAGAGGATAGTAACCGGAAGAGAAAGAAGGTGTCCGTAATTTGAAAATCCTTTTTTTACACCGCGCCAAACAGACGTCTTGAAAGAGAGCATCATTGAAGCCACCACCACAAAGCAAGACCAGCAATAAAGAGAGCCCCCCAGATGCTGATGAGCATCAAAAACATAAAGCGAAAAAGGAGTGTGTAAACAAAAATCACAGCAACGCTAAGAAGAATGCCTGAACTAAAGCCAAGGACCGTACCAATGGTTTCAGCGCGGGTTTGCAGATGAGAAAGCATGGATAGGACAATTCGAGAGAGATTTATAAAGATTTCTTTAGTACAGACCGTGATGATAGTGGACGCGGATACACACAAATGAGGTAAAAACAATCACATCTGCTGGCCTTTCATAAAATTCTCCTTGATGAACGCCACCATCGCTGTATTGTCGGCAGTTGCGTAGGTTTTGTAGGCCGTGTTGATAAGCCCTTCGCGCAGGCAGAGATCTGCCAGCCTGCTCAAACGTTCTTTGTCGCCGGCAAGCTCGTAGGCACGGCACGCATAGCCAAACAGCTGGCTGCTGGTGCAGCACATATCGCCGAGCTCGTTGAGTTTCTGTTTGTTGCCGAGAATGCTGAAAATTTCGAGGGCAAAGTCCCACTTGGCGCGCTTCATGCATTCGTCGCCCACATCGAGCAGTTTTTTCCGGTTGCCGGAGTGGTTGAGGGCCTTGATTGCGTCAGAAAATTTTGCGTCGCGGATGCACTTGTCGCCGATAACTTCAAGGCGCTCTTTTGCCTTGGCATAGACGTACATGTCAATGGCATTTGAGTACATGCCCATGCTCTCGTAATTTTCTCCCAGGGCAACAAGCCGATCGCGGGAGCCGGCAAAAACGTACGCCTTGACGGCGTCGTTGATTTTTCCCTTGCGCAGGCATTCATCGCCAACTTCAGTCAGAATTGCCTGTTTAGTGGTATCGTCAAACATAGAAAGATTAATGCCTTCAATGCCACGCTCGATAAGCGTGGGCACGAGCTTGCCGAACTTGCGGATGTCGGGCTGTGTCTTTTCTACCTGATTTGCTGTTTCAAGTGTTTTAGAAACAACGCGCTGAATGGCGTCTCGGTCGGTTGACCCTTCTGCTTCCTGCTCCCATTCCTTCACGTCCATCACCCTGTGTATGAAAACTAGTTGAAAACTATTAAAAGAGCAGAAAGGGTAAGGATTTATTAATATTGTTGTGGTGGATTGAGGATAAAAGAGTGGTAGAATATAGTAAAGAGTGGAGGATTAAGATATTACACTCGATCAAACCCGACTTCAAACGTGACGTCCTTGATTTTCTCAACACTTTTGTGGGCGTGGTCATTGTTTGGTTCGTGGGCAGAAATTTTGATGCTTGACGCGCCAATTTTTTCAGCGAGCTGTTTGCTCCATGGCCCAAGCCCACGTGCCATTTCCTCGGTTGTTTTCACAAAAATAGTGATAGTGTCACGCTTTTCAAGGCCGGCGTTCTTGCGCAGCGCCTGAATCCGGCGGGTGAGCTCACGGGCAAATCCTTCAGCATCCAGTTCAGGCGTGCGCCTTGTGTCGAGATAGAGTGTGCCGCCGCGGAATTCAGCAGCAATGAGATGCGCCGGAAGCTCGCGCTCAATGGTTATCTGGTCGCGTGTGATTGCAATTTCTTCGCTGCCAACCTTGATGCGGTGCTTGCCTTCTTTTTCGATGTGGGAGAGGACGGTCTCGGGGCTGTCAATGGAAAGTTTGGCAATTATTTCAGCGGCTTTGTTTCCGAATGCCGGGCCAAGTTTTTTGTAGTCACCTTTGACTTTCAACTTGACGCCCTGCAAATGGTCGCTGAATGAAACAATCTTCACATTGGTGTGTGTTTTAATCAGGGAATGCAACGCAGCGCCTGCATCACGCACCGTCTGCTGTGATGAAACAACTGAAACAGCTGCAACCGGCCAGCGCACGCCGAGGCTTGCTTTTTCGCGCGCAGCAAGAATTGATTGGATAATTGTTTTTGCGGTAGTCACCTGTTCTTCAAGCGCGGAATCAATGAGCTTTTTGTCGTACACCGGCCATGCCGTGTGGTGGATACTTTCTTCTTTTGACCACGCAGCGCCAAACGCCGTGCGAAGGTTCTGGTACAGCGCTTCAGATACAAAGGGGGCAATGGGTGCAAAGAGTTTCAGGCAGACGCGCAGCGTATCAGAAAGCACGAGCAGTACCGCCTGTTTTTCTGTGTCGGTGCCGACGCTTGACTTGTCCCGCACCAGCTGGATGTAGGTTCGCGAAAGCTCAAGGAATAAATCTTCAACAATCCACGGCACCTCATTCAGCAGGTAGCCGTCAAATGCATCGGTTGCTTTTTTGATGGCAGCATGCAGTTTCGAAAGCATATATTTTTCCTCGACGGAAAACACCGCGCGAATCCGCTTTTCGCTGATGTCCTGCGGCGCAATGTCCGCAGTGGTGCTGAGGTCGATGATGTATTTGTGCAGGTTCCAGAGCACAATGAGATTTTTGTATTTGAGCTTGATGTCATCGAAGTTGTACTTCAGGTCGGTTGCCGGCGGGCAGCTGCCGATAGTGTAATACCGGAACGTGTCAGCGCCGTACTGGTCAACCACTTCTGCCGGCGAGATAACATTGCCGAGGCTCTTTGACATTTTCCTGCCAAGCGCGTCCTGCACAAAGCCGTGCATGTAGCACGCTTTGAATGAGGGCTTTCCGAACGCAATCATAGACGAGACCATGAGCAGGTTGAACCAGCCGCGAATCTGGTCTTTTCCTTCGAGAATAAATTCAGCGGGAAACAAGGAAAAGTTTTTTTTCGACGCTGGAAAATCAATGCAGTTCCATGCAGCGCATCCGGCATCAACCCAGACGTCAAGAATGTCAGGAATCCTTTTTTTGGTGCCCCCACACGGGCATTTGATGGTGACTAAGTCAATGTCGGGCTTGTGCAGCTCTTTGACTTTCTTTTTTGCGTGTTTTTCGAGTTCCTTGACCGTTTCAATGACAAGATAATTTTCACAATCGTCGCACCGCCATATCGGCACGGGTGTGCCCCAGTAACGCTGTTTGGTAATTGAATTGTCGCGCAGGTGCGTCAGCCATGAATTGAACGCGTTGAATGCAGACTCAGGAACCCACTTAATTTTTTTGTTTTCCGCAATCATTTTTTCCTTGAGGTCCTCGACTTTGAAGAACCATTGTTTTGTGGAACGGTACACCACCGACGTATGGCAGCGTTCGCATTGGGGGTACTCGTGGTCAATGTTTCCGGCGGCAACCAGCAGGCCAGTTTTTTCAATGGCATCGACAAAAACAGCATCGTCTTTTTTTGCAATGAGACCATTGAAGCGGCCCATGTTTTCAAAAACAGCTTGCTCGGTAATATGATTGAACGCCGGCAACCCATTGAGATGGCCGACTTCATAGTCCTCTGCTCCGCATCCGGGCGCGCAGTGCACCAGCCCGGAGCCGGCATCAAGCGCCACGTACTCACTGCCCAACAGCACGGTGTGAAGCTTGGGATGTTCGAACTCACTGAAAAATGGAATATCCTTAAGGAATGGATGGACATATTTTGTGCCTTCAAGTTTTTCGCCGGCATATTCCTCAACAATCTTGTATTTCCGATTCGCGACCATGCCGAGCACGGGTGCAGCGAGGTTTTTGGCGAGCACCCACTGTTCTCCCTGTTCTTTGCCGTCGAGAATTTTTACCGTGACGTATTCAAAGTCAGGATTCACCATGACCGCAAGATTGAATGGAATGGTCCACGGTGTGGTGGTCCAGATGATGAGGAATTTTTTTTCCGTGCCAACAATGGGAAACTTGATGAAGAGCGACGGGTCAGTAAGGGTTTTGTATTCGAGCTCGTGTTTTGCAACCGCGGTTGCGCAGGTGCTGCACCACGTCATGCTGCGCTTGCCTTCGTAGAGCCGGCCAGCGTCGTGCGCTTTTTTGACGAGCCACCACACGCCTTCAATGTACTCTTTGGTGATGGATTGGTAGGGATTTTTGAAATCCATCCATGCGCCGAGCCGGATGAAATCCTGATTCATGACGTGCATGTTTTCAACGCAGAGCTTGGCGCATTCGGCAATGAATTTTTTCACGCCGATTTTTTCAATGCCCTGCTTGCCTTTGATGCCGAGCTTTTTTTCGGTTGCGTGTTCTGTCGGAAGGCCGTGCATGTCATAGCCCGCGCGGTCCCAGACATTGAATCCCTGCATGCGCTTGTATCGCAGCACGGCGTCTTTGAGTGATTTATTCCACGCCGTGCCGAGGTGCACCTTGCCGGAGGTGTACGGCGGCCCGTCAAGGAAATAGAATGCATCATGCCCTTTTGACAATTTTTTTTTGAGGGATGGATAGGTCTTGTGCTTGTTCCAGAACTGCAGCACTGCGGGCTCGAGCGTGGTCGGCGCATATCCCGGAAGGGCAAACGGGCTTGGCCCTGCATCAGATTTTTTGGCGGCTTTCGCGGCTTTCATGTGGGGGTTAGAGACAAGAGCGGCTTTAAAAATATTACTGCCTGATGAACGATGAGCAACGATTTTGAGTTTGGAATGCAGGGCAGGTAACGAACGATTCGGCCATCACGAAACGGGTTTTGAATTAATTTTTGGCTTGGGGTTTATGGTGAGGATAACACTTCGACTAATACAAAACGAATTTCGCAAAACGGGCAAGAACAGAGCAAGGATGCGAATGCTGCCCGCACATTCTGTTTTTCTCGCGCGGCGAAGATGTGGCGCCACATTTTCGCCCTTGAAGTGACAGGTGGATGTGCCGCTACATCGGTATCTTGCTTTGATAATTCGCCCCTTGCAATCTGTTTCTTTTGTTGTTGTTTTTGTTGGTGTAAAACACACGGACACCGATTAATGCAGCACACACCAGTTTAAAAACATTTATTAACCAGAAACACTAAAAAGAGTATATGGATCTCGTGCTTCGGAATTTTGGCCTCATGACACTCATCATGATGGGCATTGTATTTTTTTATTTCCGCCACCAGGGTATGCTTGGCACGGTGCTGGTGAAAACCGCAGTGCTCTATACCGTTGAGTCAGTGGTTGTTTCCCTGATTGTTATCATGGCGTTTACGTGGTTCTGGAACCGCGCCATTGCAGTTGAAGAAGCATCGTGATACATCAATAATGGCCTTCTGCTGCTGAAAACCGTTATCTTTATAAACCCCCTCTTTGTCAAGATACCTATGGTAGAGATATTGGCATTCAACAAATGGCCCACCACGGGCATCACTGTGGAAGACCCCGGCCTCAAAGAGTATATATCACTCCAGCCGCGCGTTGTCCCGCGAAGCGCCGGCAGATATATGGGATTCCGTTTCTACAAATCAAAAGTCTTTATCGTCGAGCGGTTCATGAACAAGCTCACGGTTTCCGGCCACAAGTCAAAGAAGCATTTCAAATCGTCCGGCCGGCTCACGGGAAAATACGCAACAGCGTCAAACCTGATGAAGCACACGCTGGAAAAAGTTGAGCAGCGCACGGGCAAGAATCCTATTGAAGTGCTGGTCAAGGCGATTGAAAACGCCGCGCCGCGCGAAGAAACAATCACGATTGAATATGGTGGAGCACGCTATCCGAAGGCGGTTGAATGCTCGCCCCAGCGTCGCGTTGATTTTGCACTGCGCATATTTGCCCAGGGCTCGTTCCACCGCAGCTTCAACACCAAAAAGTCTATGGTTGACTCGCTCACTGACGAGATTGTGAACGCGTACAACATGAGCGGCCAGTCAATCGCGATTACCAAGAAGCTCGAACTTGAGCGGCAAGCAGATTCAAGCAGGTAAGTATATATTCTATATCCGGAATTTTATTAAGAGCAGATAGTGTACCATTCCCCCTTAGGGGGTGCGCTATGGCAAAGGGAAAAAAAGAAGATGTAATGAAGGACATGAGAAACAGCAACGACTATGATTTTGTAGAGGAATCAAAGGAGCACGACTTCACTGATCGGCGCTATTACGACTTTGATGAAGTGTATTAAGCAAAAAGAGTAAACAAAAAAGAAAACGTACGCAGTAAGCAAACGGTTCTCTGAATGAGAAAACAGCAAAAGAAAAAGAGATAAAAAAAGAAAGGTATAAAAAAAATAAATTTATTCTGCTGCAAGATATTTCAGGCACTCATTTCTGCCGCTGTACAGCACCACACACTCACAGTAGCGCGCCGCTTTTCCTTGGTCGCCACCTGCTTCTTCCATGTGGTCATTTGTACAGGTATCAATACGCTCCATCGTGCTCTGACTCACGGTCGCTGCACCTTGTCCTACCGGCGATTTTCCTGCCTGTGAGAACATCATGCTAAGACTAAGCAGTGCAACGATTGCAACAATCGTTAACAGGTATCTTGATTCCATGTTTGTTCACCTCGTTTGTCTCCTTCTGAAATAAAGGAATAAGCCACCAATGCCGACCACGACAACGGCGCTGAGCGGAAAGCCTGCAACGGTTGTTCCGCCGACGTCAGATTCAGCATCTGCACCTACATCAGCAACTGCTGCGCCGGTCGGTAGGGCGAGGCGCTTGGCGTATGCATCTTTGTTCTCGCACGCAGAAACCATTTTTGACCGGAGCATGGTGCATCGTGCCTTGTTAGGAACTTTCTGCACGCCTGAACCACTGATGGTTTCGCCACAGAGCTCGTTGTAGTTCTGTACTTCTTTGTCACAGTTCGAACTCCATCGTTCGTATAATGAATTAGTATCGAGAAGGCCCCGGTCAATTCTGATCAGGTTGCCGGTAATGCTGCCACCAAACAAGCCAACTAAGCCAACACTGGCTATAATAAGTACGAGAAGCAATCCAAAGCGTTGTTCATCCATGGTATCACACTCTTTTAATTGAATACCTAAACAGAGGTGTTTCTGTTTATAAAGTTTGTTTTTTTGGAGGGATGAACGAAGAAAAAAGAAAAGACAGAATAAAAATACATAAAAATAAAAGAGGAAAGAAAAAGATTAAGCGCAGAGGATATCAGCGCCGCCGATGTTCCGGCAGTCAGAATCTGCACAGCCAGACGTTCCATCGTTATCTTTATCATTCTTCCAGAGACCTTTGCGCGGTGCATGTGTATCTATTATGCAACGACCGCCGGTTGCAGTTACACATGAAGCCTGTAAAGCATAGCCGCCTGCATCACCGCCGGTGCAACTCGTGCTGTCTTCTGATGGCCGCAATGGAGAAGTTGGTTGGGGTTGGCGAACCGGAGAAGTCGGTGCTGGACGAACTTCCGGTGCATCTGTTGGACCAGTGTATGCTATTTTTGGAAGCGCATCCGCGTAGGCGACATTGCCTGAAATGTCAGTCATGCCATTGCTTGCTGCGCTGAAAAAGCCCGAGTTTGAAAGCCCAATTACGGCAACAACCCCAACAATAATAAGAAGAGTACGCGCAAAGCGCCCATCGTTTCGTTCATCTCGACGTTCAGCCATGAAATCACCTTTTTTAAAATAGAACGATACAGAGAAGGGGAATATATAAAGTTTATTGACTTATTCACAAATCAAGGTGGTCACATTGCGGGCAAGCAGGTACTGCCAGCATCCCTCCGGCCTGCGAGTGTCAGAGCAAAATCCCTGTGTTGCATTGGAGTGATACGCAAGGCAAAAGCCGAGGCAAGAATCTTCTTGAAAACAGGGGCTGCCTGCATCAGCGAGAGGCCGGGGATTGGGAGCTTGAGGTCTGATGTCGGTGGGTGGTGATGGATGTTGATACCGTACTGGCACAACCTGAGGTACAGAAGGAACAAATTCTTCATAGCCAACCGCAACTTCCTGATAGGTTGGAACAACATGGACAAAACTGAGATTTTTCGGCGGTGCAGAGCATGCGGTGAGAAAGAAAGTAAGGAACATAATGTATACTGCTTTGTTCATGCTGCCACCCGGTGGATCTGGTATGTAAAAATAAAAATGGTTGAACGAGTTAGTTAAGGGTACGGAACCGCTGCACATTCGTCGCGCGTTTCGTGCCGGAAAAGCGAACCATATCGCCGACATTGAGTTTGGAGGTGGAGAGGTAGGGTATCGGGTCACCGCCGATGGGTTTGAGCATGCCTTCATAGCGTTTTGTATAGACGCGATGGTTGGAGTCAGTAAATTGTGGCGCGCCAGAACCAGTTGCGACCAGCCGCCGGGTAAGAATTGTTCCTCGAGTTACTACAGGCATACTATCACCAAATAAGATTAAGAATGTGGGATTTAAAATGATTGTGGTTTTGGAAAAAGAAAAGAGAAAAAAAAGAAGCCTTTAAATATAAGTTCATCTAATGAACTGATTAGTTCACCATGAGAACCAATATAGCGTCCTATGTGCTTGAATCGGAGAACCGAAGGGAGATAGTAAAAACGCTATTTGAATATCCCCAGCGGCAGTGGAGTTGTTCTGCACTTGAAGAAACAACGGCCATGCCGCACGCAACGGTTTTTAGGACACTGCGGGGACTCACACACCATGGATTGCTCAAGAGCTTTAAAATAAACAAGAAAGATATCCTCTACGAACTGGTACAAGAATCCCCACTCCGAGAAGAATTACAGCACATCTTGAATTTGGAACAACGAGTAGCACGAAAAATTGCTGCACGATTTGTAGCAAAGATACAGCCAAAATCAAGCGTTAGCATTATTTTATATGGCTCAAGCGTACAAGGAACGATAACACCCGAGAGTGATATTGATATCCTTGTCGTGCTCGAAAAACACAACCAACAACAAGAAGAAGAGATACATCGTGCTGCAGCACAGATTTCTTCAGGAGTAAACAAAACAGTTGCGGTAACTATAATGACCAAACGGGAAATACAGCATGAAAAAAACAGCCAGTTCCTCACGGCAGTACAAAAACAGATGGAGGTGCTTTATGGAAAAACACCATTTTGAGCAGGCAAAATTATGGCTTGAAGGCGCCTGCCACATAGCCAACCATACCACCCAGCAAAATGATAAATATGCAGTAGCTATAGCAATGGCAATTCATGCGATTATTAAAGCAAACGATGCGCTCACGTTCAAATATATGAATATAACGGCGCGGCGCCATGATGATGCACGCCGATTATTTGAAGACCTTATTAAAAAAAAACCTGATAAAATCAGAATATGCCCAATATAAACAAATAATTCAGGATGCGATTGTAGACAAAGCAAAAGCGGAATATCGCGGGGCTTTTTTCAGTAAGAAAGATTTTGAGGAAATGAAACGAAAAGCGGAAAAGTTTATTCTGATGGTTGAAAAGACAATCTGAATTTAAAAAAAATAAATATCTGTGTTTACTTAAGGCATCCCACAATCCGTTTTTGTATCTCATCCTGCTGGCCTTCGCTGTATTTTCTGCCGGGCCACAGCTTGAGGCCGTCCCGCTCAAACCGTGGCACGAGGTGGATGTGGCTGTGGAACACAATTTGACCGGCGGCTTTCTCGTTGTTCATCGTGAGATTCACGCCGCCGGCGTTTGTCGCTTTTTTGATGGCAGTTGCAACTTTTTGTGCTGCCTGAAAAACGTGGATGATGTCATCGGCAGGCATATCAAACAAATTAACGCTGTGGTGTTTCGGCACGACGAGCGTATGCCCTGGATGCACGGGATTGATGTCTAAGAAGGCAATAACGTGGGAGTCTTCGTAGACTTTTGAGCCGGGAATTTTTCCGGCGATAATTTTGCAAAAAATACAGTCGTCTGCCATAGCGATCACCCATTCAGTTTTGTTCAATATCCTTTGTCACTTCCTGTCCCGGCATGGTGCTCTGGTGGGGGCAGATTTTTCTGCCAGGATAAATGAGTGTGCGGATGCCGAGCTTGACGTTGTCGCCGATAATTGTGCCGAGCTTTTCCTTGCCCGTGTCAACGAGTTCTCCTTTGAGGCTTGTGCGAATGAGCCCTTTATCGTGGCGCAGGTTGGCCGTAATGGTGCCGGCGCCGACATTAATGTTCTCGCCGAGGATGGAGTCGCCAATATAAGCGAGGTGCGGCACGTGAGTGTTGTTCATCACAATGCTGTTTTTGATTTCAACTTCAAATCCGATTTTGCAGTTGTCGCCGATGCTGGTGTTCGGCCGCAGGTAGCAGTTTGGGCCGATGGTGCAGTTTTCTCCGATGACCACCGGGCCTTCGATGTAGGAGTTTGATTTAATGACCGTGCCTTTGCCAAGAGAAACAATGCCCTTGACCGTGACGTTGGACTCGATGGTTCCTTCATTTTTTTGTTTGAGGTTTTCAAGAAGATATTTGTTCGCGTCCAACAAGCTCCACGCAAACGGAATCGGCACCCACTGCACTGCCTCAACGCAGACAACATCGTGCTCCTGCGCCCATGCAGTAAGATAGTCAACAATTTCAACTTCGCCGCGGTGCGATGGTTTGATGTCGAGAGAAAAAATCTCGGGATTGAGTTTGTAGCAGCCGATGTTTGCGAGATCGCCGACAAATTCTTTGGGCTTTTCGATAATTTTTTTCAGCACATGCTTATTTTTTTTATCTTCAGCAATCACAATGCCGAACTGGTCGGGCTGGGCAACTTTTTTGACGAGAAACGCACAGTCATGTTTCAGCAGTTTTTTCATATCATCGGCAAAATACAAATCATCGCCATGCAGCAGCAAAAAGGGCTCATGAATTTTTGATTTGGCCTGTGCTAGGGCATGGCCGGTGCCCTTTTGTTCTTTTTGCTCAACAAATGAAATGGCAAAATGAAAGAGGTGCTTGTTTTTTTCAACCCAATCCCCAATCATTTCTTTTTTATAGCCGACCACCAAAATGACTTCGTCGATTTCTTTTAATTGTGCAAGCTGTTCAAGCGCATGCTGGAGCAGCGGCTTGTTTGCCACCGTCAACAGCGGCTTGGGCCGCGTGAGCGTCAGCGGATAGCACCGCGTTGCCTTGCCTGCACAGAGGATAACTGCTTTCATGACTTATTGGCAGAAAAAAGAGGTATTTAAGGTTGTTGGTTTAGAACGGGAAAAAAGAGAAAAACAAAAAGAAAAGAGAAGAAAAAGGTATCAGCAGAGCGGCATGTCAGCATGGAAGCTGTTGCAACTCGGATCTGAACAGCCAACCGAGCCATCACGGTCAAGGTCACGATGGTACAGGTCGGTACGAGGATCTCGTTCGCAGAGGCCTCTCCATTCACGTTCACATTCGCTGTCAAGTTCAAAGACACGCATTGCGCAGGATTCAGCTGTTTCGCGCGGTGCCGGCGCTTGGTAATGGCTTTTTTTGCTTTTCTTGGAAGCGAATCCAGTTATATCCAACGAACCAGTACTTAACAAGCCAACAACGGCAACAACTGCAATAATCAAAAAGATATTTCTTGCAAAAGTACGCTCTTCCATAGGTATCACCTTTTTTATATGAATTGTAGTTGATAATTAGGTCCCCAATAGTTTATTAATCCAGTCAGCCATTAATTGGATGACATACATTTTTTGTTCCGGGTCAGAAAAGTAATGGTCAGCGCCTTCAATTAATTCGAGGTGTGCATTTTTTGCATTTTGAAACAGTGTGCGCGCATCCTCAACAGGACAGCGTTTGTCATTAGTTCCTTGAATGATGAGAATCGGTTCCTTGTCGTCTTTTATCTCGTCAATGACGTCGTATTTTACCAAGTCTTTGTAGAAATCTTTGTGCAGGTTGACGCCATTGATCGTTATCCAACTGGTCTTGAGCCACTCTTTGAGATCGTACTCGTTGATGAACGACATGATAAACGCTTTCGTATCAACACGCACATTGAGCAGGATGGTGCCGTCAACTTCTTCATGGTCAGCGAGCAGGCAGGCAACACCGCCGAGGTCATGGCCGAGCAGAATCATTCGGCGCGTATCAACCTGCGGCACGGTTTTTAGAAACTCAACCGCGTCACGAATATCTTCGGTTTGCTGGGTGAGCGTCATCTCTTCTTCACCCTCTTTGCTCACATCATTTTCAATGGTAAAATCAAAGCGGAACGTCACAAAGCCGTAGTACGACAGCCCGTTGGCAATGTCCGCAATCAAGCCATTATCTTTGTTTTCGAGAAAGCCGTGGCAAATCAGCACGGCGGGAAACTTGGCGTCTTCTCGCGGAATGCGCAGTGTTCCGGGAAAGATTTTACCCCCTTTAGATTGGAATGAAACATCCTGCTGAATCAACAGACACCTCTTTTTGAGACTAAATTGATTAGATGCTTTTTATAGTTTGTGAAAATCGAGCGTTATTCGAATACGAGAGTTTTTTGAATGTGCTGTAAAAAAACTTAAACAGCCAATACGAAACGGGTTTTGCAAGACATACAAAAACGTGCAAGAATACATACGAGGTTCACACGCTCTGTTTTTCCCGCGCGGCGAAAACGTGGCGCCACGTTTTCGCCTCTGATGGAATGAATGAAAGTGCCGCTGCATCGTTATCTTGCTTCAACAGTTTACTCTCTTGCCGTTCCCGTTCGTGATAGTAGCGTATGTAGAAAAATGCCACTTGTCATAGACCACCACGTTCGACCGTAAACCGGAATGGACCAGTCGGAAACAATCTTTTGCTGCGCAAAAGCTTGTATCTTGCGGGGTGGGCTTCGCGTTGCTCAGCCCACCGAACAAGTTGTGTGTCAAATGTGTGCCGTTTGCGCGAAGCGCTGTTTCCGCCTCCGGCGGAAACGTTCGTCGTGTACAACAGCTTTTTTGCGTTAGCAAAAAAGATGTTGGTGGCTATGGACCAGTCGGGATTTGAACCCGAAGCCTCCGCAGAGCCACTGCGGCGCTCTACCGTTGAGCTACTGGCCCGATGGGGAGAATAAAAAAGTGCCCCTTTATTAATTTATGCTTACACCTTCCGCGCGCCGTCACATAAAATTTATAAACGCTTTAGGGTGACGAAAGAAAAATGGTGATGGATGAAAAAGGAGTAGTAGAGATACCAGTAGAAATACCGGTTCTTAATCAGGAATTCGCGCTCAAGCCTGAAATCATCCAAAACATCCCAAAAAAATCGCTCAAGGAAATCGCCAGCAGAGTCCAATCACCATCATCAATTCTCACGTACAAGCAGTGCCCGCGAAAATATTTTTACCAGTACATTGCGAAACTGCCGACGAAAGAAAATATCCACCTTGTGCGCGGAAAAATAACCCACGAAGTGCTCGAGCGGTTTTTTGTTATTCCCCTCGACGAGATAAGCGATGAGAATTATGTTGAGCATTTTACGTATTATGTAAAAAATTTGTTCAACGCGCTCTGGACCAAGGAGCGCCCCTCCATTATCAAGCTCGGGCTGACCGAGGACCAGATTGTGTTTTATTATGAAGAGACTATTATGATGCTGGCGAACTGGCTCAACCAATTCCTGCTTCGGCTCCGGGAAGAAATGCAGACCAAAGGCGTACGGGAAAGCTTTGCGGCAATCAAGCCCGTTGCTATGGAACAAGGGTTGAACAGCGAACTCCATATGGTACGGGGCTTTATTGATTACATCGAAGAATATATTGATTCAACGACACCTGTGGGTGAAAAAAAAGTCCGCTTGATGGATTACAAAACCAGCAAATCATCCGAGCTCACGGACAACTACCGCCTCCAACTTGCAATCTACGCGCTGTTGTACGAAGAAACCTACGGAAAAAAGCCGAACAAGGTGGGGCTGTGGTTCCTGAAAAATGGCAAGGAAGTCTGTGTACATGTTGATGATGAGCTTATACAGCTTGCAAAGTTTGAGATTGAGCAAATCCATTTCAACACCCAAACAAAAAAGCTTGATGATTATCCGATGAAGCCCAGCCCGCTCTGCAAGTGGTCCACTGGCCAGTGTGATTTCTTTGAGCAATGCTTTCCGAATGGAAAACGGAGATGGTGAGTATATACATTATATACCAACTCTATATATACACGAATAGCTTGTGCTACACTTTGCGTTTGATGGGGGCGGGATAGGACAGCCCCAGGTGATGCGAGGTGTGTGCGTGCTGAGCGTTGAAGAAAGATGCAGAGTACAAGTACATGAACGTTCTGAATTAGCTACTGCAATACGGCAGGCGAGTCGTTCGGGAGGAACGATAGAAGTAGATCGGCACCTTGGACTGTGTAGAGATGATGTCTCTTGGTATGCCATGCGCGCTGGATTGTACAGCCCAAAAACAGGCTACCGTGGCCCGCCAGTTGACGTCGAAACCCGCGGTGGCGTGGTGCGGAGTATAACGTATCATGGCCAGGGACAATAACGATTCTGTTAGTATAATAACGTCAGGTTAATATGGTTCTTTTATTCTTCTAAAATTTCCAACCAAGGAGGTTAGATATGCCCCCGTATGAACCACAAACATCCGTACCCAAAAATAGAGAGTATGGTGCGTGGATAAATATGGATGTGTGCCAAAGGGCAGGAATCCCAACGGGAAGTTATGACATCACACCCGCGTTTGAAGACTTGAACCCAAAGAATCAGAGAATTGTTGCTGAATACATCGCCTTACAAGGAGGGAATATAGTTACTGCAGCCGGCCTCACCGCGTTTGTAGAAGAGCAGCGGATCCCTGTTGCTGGCATCGAAGCACACACTCGATAATTTCTTTATTTTTTCTTTTTACTTCTTCATCGAACTTGCCGCCAGTTTAATATCAGCATCAATAACAGTCTTTCTGCCGGCGTGTTTCGCATTGACAATGGCCTGCTTCCCAACATCTTCAGCATAACTCTCAAGAATTTCAGTGCAGGCATCAATCGCATCCTGGCTCACCCGGCTTGCGCCTGCCTTAAGAATCATGCGCCCGACCGGCGCCTTGGGAATGATGGCTGCTTGTTTTTGACCCATGAAACAACATGAGCATGCAGCGTTTATAAAAGTTTTGATTAACTTTAAATAGCCGCAAAAAAGCCAGACACTGTGAACACCCTCATCGAGCGCACCATCAGAAATTTTGCCCTCCAAAACGCCATCCGGTACAACGGCAAAGCAAACCCGGGCAATGTCATCAGCAAGGTGCTCGGAGAATTTTCTGAAATGGCAAAGGACAAGAAGGATATGCCGATTCTCATCGAGCGGGTCAAGCTCATCGTCAACGAAATCAACGGGCTCTCGGTTGAACAGCAAACAAAAGAACTCGAACACCACGCGCCGGAACTGCTTGAAAAAAAGATTGAAAAAAAAGAACTCCGGCCGCTGCACAACGCAGTGCAGGGAAAAGTTATTATGCGATTTGAGCCATCGCCATCTGGACCACTGCACGTCGGCCACGCCTACGCGCTCATGCTTAATTATGCTTACTGCAAGGAATACAGCGGCAAACTTATTCTCCGGCTCGCTGACACCAACCCTGAAAATATTGACTCGCAGGCATACGACATGATTCCAGAGGATTTCAAATGGCTCTGCCCAGACGTGACGCATGAAATCCACGTGCAATCCGAGCGCATGGAAACGTACTACCTCTACGCGCTGCGGCTCATTGAAGAAGGCCACGCCTACGTCTGCACCTGCTCAACTGAAAGTTTTGCCGAACTGAAACTGCAAACAGAAGCGTGCCCGTGCCGGAACCTCTCGACCAAAGAAAACGAGCACCGCTGGAAAAAAATGTTCGACCCCGAAGGATTCAAAGAAGGCGACGCAGCCGTACGGCTCAAGACTGACATCCGCCACAAGAATCCTGCCATGCGTGACTTTCCCCTCCTGCGAATCAACGACAACCCACATCCGCGGCAAGGGAAAAAATACCGAGTCTGGCCGCTGATGAACTTCGCTGTTGCCATCGACGACCATGAGATGGGCATGACGCACGTGCTGCGCGGCAAGGACCACTATGACAACACCCAGCGCCAGAAATATGTGTTTGACTATTTTAAATGGAGCATTCCTGAATACATCCACCTCGGCAGAATTAATTTTGCGGGACTGCGGCTCTCAACGAGCGAAACGCGGCTCGCCATTGAAAAAGGTGACTATGCCGGCTGGGACGATGTACGCATTCCCTTCCTGCGCGCGCTGCGCCGAAGAGGATATCAGCCTGAGGCATTCAAAAAATATGCGTTGAGCGTCGGCGCAACGCTTGTTGACAAAACCGTCGACGCTGGTGAATTTTTCAAGTCAATCAATTCATTCAACAAGGATGTTATTGACGCAGCGTCATGGCGGCTGTTTTTTATTCGCGACCCGGTTGAAATAAAAGTCGAGAACGCGCCGAAACAAACGATAGAGTTGGATCTTCACCCCCAACACAAGGAGGGCGGCAGAATGTTCCAGGTACATGACCGATTTTTTGTGCCGCCTGATGATTACGAAAAAATCAGCCACCTGCCCGACGGCACACTCATACGGCTGATGGACTGCCTCAACTGTGCGGTGAAAAAAGAAAGCGACAAAACAACGTTTGTTTTTGACGGACTTGATTATGAAAAATACAAACAGAGCGGAAAACTCATTATTCATTGGCTACCCGCGGAAAAAGAGCTCGTCACGGTACAGGTGCTTATGCCTGATGGCACGACCATTATTGGTGTCGGCGAACAAAAAATCAATGAACTGGAAGCCGGCGCCATTGTCCAGCTGGAGCGCGTCGGATTTTGCCGGCTTGAGAAACGAGAAAAAGATACTGCGGTTTTCTGTTATGGGCATCGATAGATAGAAATTAGAAAAACGATTACACCGCCGCCTTCAGCGCTTTAATTGCCACTTCAACCATGTCGTTAGTGGGTTCTTTTGTCGTTATTTTCTGCATCAGCAGACCGGGCCACGTGACGATGCGCATGAGCGGATGGTCAAGGTGCTTGGCGCTGAATTTTAAGATTTCATAGGACAGCCCGGCGACCAGTGGCAGCAGGAGCAGCCGCAGACCAAGTTTGGCAGCAAATGAAACTGTTTTTGGGATGAAGGAATACATCAGCACACTGATGATAAGCACGATGATGATAAAACTCGTGCCGCAGCGCGGATGCTCGGGAGGATGTTTTTGCACATTTGCCACAGTGAGTTTTTTCAGATTTCCCTTAAAATGTTCGTAGCAGTGCACGGCTTTATGTTCAGCTCCGTGGTACATGAAGAGCCGCTTGACATCCGCCATAAACGAGATACTGTAGAGATAGACCATAAAAATGATAATGCGCATGCCGCCGTCGATAAGGTTGAAAAGAAGATAATTATTTTTGACCGCAACAAAAAGAGTAGTCATGAGCTGGGCAATAAGCAGAGGAACAACTTTAAACAGCAGAATGACCAAACCAAATGAGAATACCAAACTCAACGCCATGTTCCACACGGTCAGCTCTTCTTCTTCGCCCAAGGCAATGTTGGCAGAATGGTGCAGGGCGCGAACGCCTGTAATGAGCATTTCAGCCATGGTTGCGACGCCGCGAACCACCGGAAGCCCAAGCAGGCGGTGGCGCTTGGTGTACGGCACAACGCGTTCGATTTTGAGAATAATTTTTTTATTTGGCGCGCGAACCGCAATGGCCATTTTGTTGCTCGAGCGAATAAGTACGCCCTCAATGACTGCTTGTCCGCCAGCAGTGATGAGTTCAGGTTGCTGCGCCATGGTTATTCAGAGTTATTCATGTTTTTTCATGATGGTCAAAAGGGTGTAAATCACAATGCCCAGCACAACAAAGATGATGAATGGTGATGACGAAAGAGATGAGGGCGTTGAAACAGCAGTAACGCTCGCGCCGGTGATCGGCGTGTTGGAAGTAAAGAGATAAAAAATGCCGAGAAACAGGACGCTTGCCGCGACAAACACGACGAGTTTCTGAACATCAGATGCCATGCGCGATTGCACGGCGCGATGCTATAAATAGTTTTTGTTTTATTCCCGTCAACAACAATATTTATAAACCATGATGGCACAAACCGGTTTACGTGTGAACGCACACGACAAAAAAAGTCAGAAAAGTGAGGGGTGTACTATGAGTGACCTTATTGTGGTAAAAGCAACCATCAAAGATGTTGTCGGAAAGGTCAACGTCGCCGGAGATTTCGCTGAAGCGCTCGACAAAAAAGCGCGCGAGCTTCTCAAGGATGCCGTTGCGCGAAGTAAGGACAACAAGCGCAGTACGGTCATGCCCAAGGATCTTCCGTATTATTACTGCTGCGGCAACGCAAAAGATATGCTCGCCGTGCGCTCAAAGATTAAGGAAGTCTGCAAGGACTGCAATGTTGCCGGCGATTTGGCAGAAGGGATGAACAATGTGCTGAATCACTTTGTCAGGCAGGCAGTTGCGCGGGCGCAGGAGAACAAGCGCAATACGGTGATGGCAAAAGATTTATGAGAATTAGAATTATGAAGCAGCATATTTCTTTTTTACTTCTTTTAATTTTTTCTGATACTGGCGAATGAGTTTCTCCGCACTACGCAGCTGCGTTTGGTCGGTTGATTTTTTTTTCGAGAGCTGGCGCGCATACACTTCAACCGCACCAAGCTGCTGTTCAACCTGCGCAATGATGCGCTGCTGCAGTGTCGGCTCGATAATTGCCGGCAACTGCGCAGGAGAAGGAAGCGGGAGCATGACCGGTACTGTAGGTGTTGGAAATTCGTGTTGGAGTGTGGCAACGTCACGTTTTTTCTCGACTGACGCGGGAACCTGCATTGTCTGGAATGGCATCTCCATGGTGCGAAGAATTTTGTTTTCCTGCTCTTGAATCGTGCTGATGTATTTTTCCTGATTCAGCGCGAGGTTGATTTTTCTTTGCAATTCGTTCAGCTCGCCGCGAAGAAGCTGTGGGCTGGGCTGGTGCATAAGCACGTCTTTTTGAAATGAGTAAATCTGGTGTGGAATTTCTTTTAGGTGCTTGCCGGTGCCCTGCTGACGTGGATTGTTGCGGTTCTTCGCCGCACGGATAAATGCTTTCAGAAAACGCCGTACCATAAACGGAGAGACACGGTGTTCTCGGAACTGTAGAGAGTGTTCCATGGTACGACTGATGCTTATTTTTTCCTTTCCAGCGGACTGAAGCCAAACATCGTCCCGCTGCCCGGCGGCATCGGCCGGCCCATCGCGACTTTTGGCGGTGACATGAATCCAGACTCCATGCCCATTCCCATGCCGGGAGGTGGAGGGAAATCAGCTGGAGGAACATCTGCAGGCATCAGCGGGCGCATGCGGTCAGACGGCGGCATCGGCCCGGGAGGCAGGGGAAAAGAACGATTGCCCATGCTGAGCTTTTCCAGCTTTGCGCCCTGGTCCTTGAGCATATCAGCGATGGCAATGATGCCGCGCGCGATTTTTTTGTTTTGTTCGAGGAGCATATCCAGCTTTTCAGCAACCGGCCCCATCTGTTGTTGTACAACAGTAACATCGTGTTGCTCGGTTTGAATGTCATCCGCTGCAGTTTTGAAAAGTCCGGTCAGGTCAGTGAGATTTCTGTTGAGCGCGCGCATGCTTTCAACAAGCTCTTTTCCAGAAGGAACAGAAGCAAATGGATTTTGTTTTATCTGGTCAACTTTTTGCTCAAGCTCAATCAAGCGCTTGTGCGGAACAATGTCATAATCTTCTTCCTGCTCATTGGCGGATTTTTCCGGCACCTTGACTGGCATGGCGCACCTCTTTTTCTGATTCTTTTTAGCTTAGTAGGTTTATAAAGTTTATGAAAAAAACTCATGCCGCTGCAACTTGACCAAAAACAAACCTGTACCACTGGACACCCTTTTCTTAGGTGTTGTTCGCTCTATGCCGGAAACTTTCCGACTTGCAATCACATTGGACTGTTGTTTTTCTCCGGAAAATTTCCGGCAGTGCCCCGCCTTCACTGGACACTGGACAAACACCCGCGTACATTGGTGAGTTAGCGGTTGGTGGAAAGAGTTTTAAATAGGGACTCATTAACTCTTATATGAATAAAAAAGAGGGTATTATGTTCAAGATTAAGAATAATGAACTTATCGTTGAAATCTCGGGAGAAGCTAAGATATTTCCAAAGTATACTACTCAAATAATTAATCTTGCTAATCAAAACTCACAAGGAACTCGCCCAAAAGTTGTAGGGCAGTTATCTGAACTTATACAGAAATGTCCTCATAAAGAGTATTCTAAATGGAAAGAGTGGTATTTGCAACAACAACCAAAGGCAATAGACAACGCAACTGAAAAGGTTTTTGCTATGGTTGAAGAATTTAAGAAGACTATTAATCAAATTGATAAAGCAATGGTTAGGTTATGGATTAGAGATTTAGTAATTGATAAAACCTTTATTGGTCTGAAATTCCAAGAAGCTATTTTAAAGAGGGTTGCTAAAATGAAAAATACTACTTATCGCTTATCTAATCCGCAAGAAGAAAGCAAAGGTATTGATGGTTATATCGGAAAAGAGCCAGTTTCTATAAAACCAATAACTTACAAAACTAAGAATATGTTAAATGAGAAAATAGATGTTAAGTTTATTTTCTATGATAAAAAGAAAGATGGAATTAATGTTGATATTTCACAATTAGAATAAATGTTCTGCTTCAAATAAATTTTCGTCTTTCTTATTTACACTCTTTATTTTAGGGACTTGCAAGTTTATTTCTTGCCTTGTTACAATTGGGAAATTATAGAATTTGTTAATATATTTTGTTTCACCTTTTTCTTTGACTCTTTTTTCTATAAATTCTTTATGGTTATTTATTCTTTCTTCTATAAAGCTATTTAATTGAATTGCGCTATTTATTTTATCTTCTATCATTTCATTAAAGGTGTTATCTATTTCTACACCAATACTATTTCTTGCAGAAGCAACAGCTCCAATAGTAGTTGTTCCTGTTCCTAAAAAGGGGTCTAAAACAATATCTCCTTGAACAGAAAACATATTTATTAATCGGTAAGCTAATTCAAAAGGGTAAGCTCCACTTCTTTCTCTTGTTGCCGAATTTTCTAATTTTTGATGAGTTCCTTTAATATCTTTCCATTTATCAGAAAACCAAATATTTCTTTCTTCCCAAAAGAACGCACTTCTCTGTCTATTTTCTTTATGTTCTGGTCTCTTAAATTCCCTTTTATCTTGTTTTCTTAAAACTAAGATATGCTCATGTTCTAAAGTTACATATGCCCCAACAGGTAACATTCCAGAACCCATAAACTTATCAGGTTTATTTGTTTCCTTAACCCATAATATTTCTGGTAAAGCATGAAAACCTAAAGACAAACAATAGTTCAATATTCTTGCATGGCTCATATAAATCTGAAATTTTTCAGAAATACTTCTTGTTGCATCTCCAATATTTATACAAGCAATTCCGCCGACTTTTAGAGTTCTATAAACTTCTTTCCAAACCTTATCCAATTCTTTATTCATCAATTCAAAAGCAAGTTCTCCATTTCCATTATTAAGAGCAGTTGTTATTTCAGGGTTTTGTTTTCCAAATATTTCATCCCACATTTGAATCATAGGATAGGGTGGAGAAGTTATCATTAAATCCACGCTTTGATTAGAAATTTTGCCCATATCTCTTGCATCACCGAAAATTATTTGATGTCGTGTTTTCATTTGTTATCCTCTTTTATAATAATTTTTGGTTTATCCCAATATGGAGATTTACAAGAGGGGCAAACAACAGGAGCATCTTCACTTCTCGTTATCCATTCGTGCTTACATCTTTCGCATTTACACTCATAAACCGTGATTTCTTTCTTACCCATATATATCTAATGAATGTCTTACTTTAAATACTTTACTATAATCATAGAGCATAACCGAAAGGTTTAAATAGATATATACCTATAGTATATTACTATGGTAGATACAATACAACAAACAAGAGATACCGACGATAAAAAGATAATTTGTCCTCAATGCAAAAGTGAGAATGTAATTAAATGGTGCAAAAGAAAGACAGAGAATAGAGGCAACATTCAGAGATACAAATGTAAGGATTGCAATAAATATTTTACAATAGATGACGGATTTTTTAGAATGAGAAATGCACCCCAAAAGGTAACCTGTGCTATTGACTTGTTCTATAGAGGAGTAAGCACAAGGAAAGTCCAAGAACACTTTAAAGCGTTTTATCCTCATAATGCAGACCATACCTCAATTTTAAGATGGATTACAAAATACTCTTTAATGATTTCTAAGTTTACAAATAAATTAAAATTGAATGTTGGTGCAGAAGTTCAGATTGATGAGGTTGAATATCACAGAAGAAAATCACATAAACAAAAATTAGGGGTAGATAAAAATTGGTTTATTGATTCTATTTGTCCTCAAACAAAATTTATGGTCGCTTCTAAATATGTTAAATCAAGAGGAATGGAAGAACTTAAACAAGTAATAAAGGATATTAAAACAAAAACAGATGTTCAAGTTAAAGTAATAACTACAGATGGACTTCTTGCTTATCCAAACGCAATAAAAAAGGTTTATGGCTTTTCAAATAAAACTCATAGTCTTAATGTTTTCCACAATAAAGTTAATGCTTCAAATGGAGAAGGATTTAATTATCCTATAGAAAGACTACATAACAATTTAAGAGCCAGAACTAAAACTTTTAGAGGATTTCACGGCTCTGTTAGTTCTGCAAATGCAATATTGAAAGGTTGGGAGATATACTATAACTTCATTACAAAGCATCAAACCATCAATAAATGCCCTTATGAATTGGCTACTGATTTAAAACTTAATTCAGAAAATAAATGGTTGGAGTTGATTAGAATGTCAGTTTAATTTTTTGGGTTGAATTACCAACCTTTAATGCACCAATGTAACACCCGCGTGAGGTTTATATAGTACCGCTTCCACCAATAGAGTATGGATCAAAAAACTGCTTTGGTCGTGTTTGAGGGGAATAATATTCGAAGACTGTTCCACAAGAACGAATGGTACTTCTCAATTATAGATATTGTAAAAATTTTAACTGATAGCTCGGTACCAAAAAGATACTGGTCTGATCTTAAAACTAAGCTTCAAGGAGAAGGTTTTGAAGCGTACGATAAAATCGTACAGTTGAAATTACCATCAGAAGATAGTAAACTACGAGAAACCGACTGTGCGAATACTGACACTATGTTCCGCATCATCCAATCCATCCCCTCCCCTAAAGCAGAGCCATTCAAACGCTGGCTTGCCAAAGTCGGCTACGAGCGCATTCAGGAAATTGAAAACCCTGAACTGGGCCAAGACCGCATTAAAAAATATTATGAACTGAAGGGTTATCCGAAAGATTGGATTGAGAAGCGACTGCGGGGCATTGCTATTCGCCAAGAGCTCACCGATGAATGGAAAAATCGGGGCGTCGGGCAGGAAAGAGAATTTGCCATCCTCACCAACGAAATAACGCAGGCAACCTTTGGGAAAACAGTGCAGGAATACAAGGAATTCAAAAACCTCGACAAGAAAAATCAGAACCTACGCGACCACATGACTGATTGGGAATTGATTCTCACGATGGTTGGAGAGAAAGCAACAACTGACATAACTACGTCACGAGACGCACAAGGGCTGGAAGAATGTACAACCACAGCTAGAGAAGGAGGAGATATCGCCAAAAATACGCGATTGGAGCTCGAACAAAAAATTGGCAAGCCCTTAGTTTCTAAAAAGAATTATGTGCAGTTGCAGGAAAAAAACAAGAAAAAGATGATTGAAGAAAAATAAAAAGAAATAATCACATATCCATTCCTGGCATGCCACCCTGTGGCATTCTGCCGCCGCCGGATTTCGAGCCAGCGATAACATCGTCAATGCGCAAAATAAGGATGGCGACTTCTGATGCGGAACTCAATGCCTGCGTCTTGATTTTCAAGGGTTCGAGCACGCCATCGGCCCACGCATCAAAGACTTTGCCTGTGTCAACGTTTACGCCTGCCCATTTCTTGCCCTTGTCATGCGCTGATTTTAATTCAGTGAGCACGTCAATCGGGTCAAGGCCTGCATTTTCTGCGAGCGTGCGTGGGATGATTTCCATGGCTTTGGCAAATGCAAGCACCGCAAGCTGTTCACGCCCAGAAAGCGAGTCAGCAAACTGGCGCAGTCCTCGTGAAACTTCGATTTCTGCGGCGCCGGCGCCGGCGACAATTTTTTTGTTTTTAAGCGCGCTGATAACGCCGCCAACGGCATCGTCCAGTGCGCGCTTGACCTCGTCAACAATATGGTCACTGCCTCCCTTGACGAGCATAGTGACGGATTTCGGGTTGCTGCATTCCTTGATGTAGGTTAATTCTTCATCGCCAATCTTGACTTCTTCGACCAGTCCAGCACTGCCCAAATCACCGGGTGAAAGGTCATCAAGACTCGTTACGATGGACGCGCCGGTGGCGCGTGCAATCGCTTCAATGTCTGATTTCTTGACGCGCCGTGCGGCGAAGATTCCTTTCTTTGCAAGGAAGTGCTGCGCAAGGTCGTCAATGCCTTTCTGGCAGAACACAACCGTTGCGCCGGACGCTGCAATTTTGTTGACCATGTTCGTCAGCATTTTTTCTTCCTGGTCAAGGAATCCCTGCAGCTGGTTTGGGTCGGTAATTTCAATTTTTGCGTCAATTTCTGTTGTTTTGATTTCAATGGCAGAGTCAATCAGCGCAATCTTTGCCTGCTTCACCTGTCGGGGCATCTGCGGATGCACGCGCTCTTTTTCGAGCACAATGCCGCGGACAAGTTCCGTGTCTTCAACACTGCCGCCCACTTTCTTTTCGATTTTAATATTTTCAGCGCTTACTTCAGTGATGCCGTCTTTTTTCTCCATGACCTGCATAACGGCTTGCACCGTGAGGTCAGACAATTTTTCTTTCGATGCTTCTGCGCCTTTGCCAGTCATGGCAGTCATTGCAATTTTTTTCAGGGTGACAATGTCATTTTCAGTGACGTCTTCAGCGAGCTGATTGAGAATGGCGAGCGCTTTTTCAGCAGCAATGCGGTATCCTCGCGACAGAACTGATGGATGGATATTTTGATCGAGAAGGTCTTCTGCCTGTTTCAGCAGTTCACCAGCAAGAACAACCGCAGTGGTGGTGCCGTCGCCCACTTCTTTTTCCTGCGTTTTCGCAATTTCAACCAGCATTTTTGCAGCTGGATGCTCAACCTGCATTTCATTCAGAATTGTGACGCCGTCGTTGGTGATGGTAATGTCGCCGAGACTGTCCACAATCATCTTGTCCATGCCCTTCGGGCCGAGTGTGGTTCTGACGGTCTCGCTCACCAGCTTGGCAGCGGCGATGTTATTTTTCTGGGCATTCCTGCCGGTGGTTCGCTGTGTTCCTTCCGGAAGGATAAAGATAGGTTGGATTTGTTGGTTCATGGACGCACCCCGCTTTTTGTGTTCGTATGAGACCAACAAAGCGGGAGCTATTTAAAGGTTACGGAGGGGGTTTAAAAATGGTTTAAAAGGTGGGAAGGAAAAAGACAAACAAGGAGAAAATGGAAACATAAACAAAAGATTTATAATAGTTAAAATGGTTAAATGCGTAAAAAGAGGTCACTATGGCTAAGAACAACTTATTTTTTGGTATCACACTAGTTCTCGTGACCTGTGCACTTTTTTTACTAGCAAACATCACTGTTCAGGCGTACCTCGCCCCTATTCCTGATGTCGGCCAAGCAGTATGTGCATGGCGCAACCCGATGCCAAATGGGCCTCGCTGTGATGAATCGTACCAGAGATGCGCTCCGGGTTGTCCTCCATTTGAAACAAGTCAAACTGGAGAAAGCAGCAGTGGATCATCCTCACCAATCTCTTCACCAAGTTATTCTCCGCCTTCTGAAAAATCAGAATCAGGCAACCCGTGCCAAAACAGCCGTCTCCTCTCTTGTGCTAACAGCTGCCGAGGCGTTAAGACTAACAGAATAAAAGCATGCTTCGCGATGTGCGTATCCAGTGATAGCAGCGCAATGAAAGCACTTAACAGATGCGCAAAAAAAGCAGTCGTCAAACAACAAAAAAGAGCGGATGTTCGTGCCGCTCGTGAATCTCACCAACAGGCACGCGACGAAGCCCGCAGAACAGGCAGAACAACAAGCGTAAATGCCGGACCAACTACACCAGAAGCTGAAGAGCCGTTTGATTTTATAGTGATGGTAAGCCCATCGCCGCAGAAAACACAGGCAGGGGCAGCAGCAAAATACGCGGTTCAGGTCTTGCCGAAGGGAAAGGGAAAACCAAAATCAGTACTGCTTGCATTAGGAGGCACGGGCGTCTTTGACCTGGTAAAAAGCAAGCGCGCGTACTGGAACTTTGCCGGCAGCCAAACCACTGAAGGCACGCCGCCGTTTAGAACAACTCTTACGATTACGACGACCGACTCAAGCATTCCCGGCGATTATCCTCTTGCAGTGCGCGGCACCGGCGGCACGCTGACGCGTACCGGTGACTTTGACCTTGAGATTCTTGCGACTGATAAGCCATTGCCGACGAAACAACCGGCAGAGAAACCAGCGGAATGGTCCGCCGTCGAGAAAAAGCTCAAAAAAGACCCAGGCAGAGATTACACACCAGGCGAAGACTTCGGGAAACCGCTCACTAAAGAAGAGTTCTTAGTTTACCTGCGCAAACTTGAAGACGAAAATAAAGACATGAGTTGGAAAACACTCACTGCATACTTGCACGCACGGGCATATGACTCTCCTAAAAAAAAGGATCTCGAGAGAACACTAGGGAAAACACTAAAGACGCATCCAGAATTAGAGAATATTCCGTTCTTAAAGGAGTCTGTTTTCAATACTCCGCTGTTTATTCATGTTCCTGAGACTAACAAATGGAAAGATGTTAAGGATAATGAGGTAGGTGAACTGTATGGAAGAATTATCATTGACGATGATAAAGAGAATGTAGACCTCGGCCATAGCTACGCAGGACTTCGCTCAGATATAGGCAGGTCTCCTGGTGCAGTAGGTGTCGGAGTAAAACTAGGACTTCCGGGAGCAGGTATACTACCAACACTCCAACCACAAGAGGTTATGCGATCACAAGAAATTATGCAGATGGTGAACACGGATGCAGGAGACTTTTACCAAGTTATTGGCCAGGTTCTCGATGACTACAAAAAAAACGAATTCACCAGAGGATACACCAACGAAAAATCGGTGAACGGTTTGAAACAGAACTTAAATGCCTTGGAAAACAATTTGAATGCTTTGAAAAACAGCTGGGATAAAGCAAAGAAGGAATGGGCACCTGAGCAACAACTTCGAGGCAATGCTATTGGACACAAGCTTTCACGATATTATCAAGATCCAAAAAATGCAAACAAGAAACTTTCTGAAGCGTACGCTGATATCTTTGCGTCCAAGAAGAAATAATCTGATGTGAAGACGCCTCACCCTAAATAAAAAAGCAACATTAATAAAATCAATTCTCCAGAACAGATAGATGATTATCACTATCTCCGGCAGGCCGGGCAGCGGCAAGAGCGTCGTGGCAAAGACGCTCGCAAAAAAGTTGAAGCTGACGCATTATTCTACCGGCGATTTCATGCGCGCGCTGGCAAAGAAGCGCGGCGTGTCGTTGATTGAGTTGAGTGAAGAAGCAAAGAGTGACAAGGGAAAGATTGACCGCCAGCTTGATGCGTACCAGAAAAAGCTGGGCAGAACAAAAAAGAATTTTATCATTGATGCGCGGCTTGGCTTTCATTTTATTCCTCGCTCAATAAAAATATTTCTTGATGTTGAGCCGAAGATTGCTGCACAGCGGATTGTCAAACAGCATCGCGGGGGGGTTGAAAAAATAACCACACTTGCTCAAGCAACCCGCGAACTCGCAAAGCGAACGCAACTTGAGCGCGAACGGTATAAAAAATATTATGGAATTGATTATATGGACAAGCGCCAGTATGATCTTCTTGTTGACACCACAGCCATGCCTGCTGTAGTGGTGGCGAAAAAGATTCTGCTGTTTTTGAAGAAAAAACAGTAACATACCTATTGAAAAATAACTATTTCAACCTATACCCCCTTTCCAGACAATATTTATAAGCCGTTTGCGCTTTCTCCACACCGGTGGTGGCATGGCGAAAGTAGATGTATCTAATATGCTCGGTGTTCTCAACGCGTTTTCGCAGCAGTGCGAAGATGCCTTGGCTCTCGGAACCCACATAAAGATAAAGCCGCCTATCAACGCAATTGTGGTATGCGGCATGGGTGGCAGTGCGCTGGGCGCTGAAATTCTGAAATCCTACCTTAACGACAAGCTTCCTTTTTTTATTGTGCGTGATTACACGATTCCAGTATGGGCCAACAAGAATACACTGATGTTTATGGTGTCCTATTCAGGCAACACTGAAGAAGTTCTGTCGTGCTATGCCGAAGCAAGAAAACGCCAGTGCACGGTGGTGTGCATTGTAAGCGATGGCAAGCTCCGCGAGCTGGCAACACGTGATAGTGTGCCAGTCATTGATGTGCCTCGCGGCATGATGCCACGAGACTCGCTGGGCTTCCAAAGCATTCCCGTACTGAACGTGCTTATCGGCTCTGGCATGCTTCCACCGGCAAATGAGCTGAACAGCCTCGTACGCATCATGAAACAGGACGTGCGTGAAAAAGCGGTGCAAATTGCCGAGCGCATAGCAAATAAAATTCCCATCATTTACTCGTCAGAAAAAATGGCGTGCTACGCAAAAATCTGGAAGGCAAAGATTAATGAGAATGCAAAAGTGCAGGCATTTGCAAACGTGTTTCCCGAGCTGAACCACAACGAGATGGTCGGCTTCACGAACACGCTCGGCGATTATTATATGATTATTATTGAGGATGCGGAAGACCATGAGCGTGTCAAGAAGCGCATGCAGATAACCAAGGAGTTTATGCAGGAGCGCGGCATTCCGGTGTTGTTATTGAAAGTTACGGGCCAGAATCGGCTCGCCCGGATTTTCTCGACGATAATGCTCGGCAGTTTTGTCGGATATTATCTGGCAATGGAGTACAACGTCGACCCGACACCAATTACCATGGTCGAGGATTTCAAAAAGAAGATGCGGGCGTGAGCGTGGTATATGTTTCGTGAGTTTCTTTGAGCCGCCGGAAAAGAGAGTCGATATACACTTCACGGTCTCTGCCATCGCAATTTGGATTATAATACTTTGGAACTGGAGAGAAAAAGGAGGCAACAACTTCTTGTTTCACCCGCTGTTCAATATCTGCAAGGCGTTTTTGCTGTTCTCCCGGCTTTGCTGAAAAACGGCGCTGGACGCCGCGAACACCTGAGCGAAAACCAGGAGAACGATACGCAAGCCCATCAAGCAATTTCATCAGTGTTGAAAAACTATTCGTTGTAACGGGCTGATTGCGGTGCCTGAAGTCAGCTGCGCCATAGTATTTTGCCAGAATTTCATCAGGGTTCATGCGTTCCATAACTTCAGGCGCAAGCGCGATGGCGTGCATGCCGTGAAAGAGAGATTCTAAAACTGGATAACCAAATCGTTCGATGTCGCTTCTTCGTATGCCGAATTGGGGAGGTACCGATGGAGCAAGGGTGGTGAAATGCGCTTTGGCAACGCGTTCAGCAAGGCCTTGTTCATACAGAAAATCATCTTCAGGACGGATTCCTTGTGCGTCACAAAGACGAACATAGGCTACGGCATCACGGTCTCCAAGTGCACGCGCCCGCGCCGCATCATCGAGATGGAGTTGGGATAAAGGCATAAAGGAAGAATATTGTTGGGATATATAAACCCTTTAGTTTATATGGTCAGATAAGAACGATAGCAAAGATAATCACAACCTTTAAATACAACAAGTACTACATGTTTGCACATGAGTATGCAAATCACAATACGGGATGTGGACGAAAAAATCTTTCGTGAATTTAAGGCAGACGCAGTGCGAAAAGGCATGACACTGGGCACTGCTATAAACTTTGCCATGCAAAAATTTAGGGCTGAACTTACCAAAAAAAGACCGTTGTTTACTCAACTGGTTACGCCGTTTGACGGCGGCAAAGGAAGTGAACACGTCAGCGAAGAAGTAGATTCCATCATGTATGGTGAATAATGTGATTCTCATTGATGCAAACGTCTTTTTAGCATATGAAAATAAAGACGATGTCCACCACACCAAAGCTTGTGGCCTGTTGAACAAGATACAGGGAGGAACCTACGGCTCATGGTTCATAACTGATTATATCTTCAACGAGGTGGTTGGTGTTACGCTCCGAAAATTTGGAAAAGAACGTGCAGTAACGATCGGTGAAGGTCTTCTAAAAAGCGTGGTTCTATTGAATATTGATGAGCACCTGCTTCAGGAAGCATGGAAAATATTTACCAAAACTGATTTAGGGCTCAATCTGGTTGACTGCACAAATCTTGTCGCGCTCACGGTTACTAATACTGATACCATCGCAACATTTGATGAAGAATTCAAAAAGGTTTCACGTGTGATTTCTTAAGAAGCAACATTCAAAACAAAATAATCGACAACATACTCAACTTATCTCAAAACTGACTTTGCCCCAGCGGTCTTGTTTTGCATCAATGCTCCAGACCGTAAGCGTCTTGCCGCCTTTGAGCGGCCGTGCCTCGCCCGAGCCAAGCACAAAGTTCTCACCGTTGATCATCAGGGAAACCGTTTTTGGGTCAGCTGAAACACTGTTGACAAAAACCGTGTATGCCCTATCACAGAGCGTGAAATGTGTTGAATCACCAGAATTCAATGTGCCGGTGTAGGTCAACGCGCCGAGCTCAAATGACATCATCTGCTGGCCGTTTTTGCTGTTGATGCTGTTGACATTGAAGTTCATGCCATCGCGCAGCGTGAGCTTGTCATCGGCCATGGCGTCAAACAGCTCGCCGTTGACGTCGAAAATAACCCGATTTTTGAGGCTGCTAACCAGATTCAGCCGAACAGCGTAATCGCCGGTGCACAGCGAATAGACCTGTGACATGCTTGGCCGGAGCGTTCCTGACGTGCATACCGGACATCCCTTTTTCGAGGTTGGAATAAGCTTGCCGCGTTCCAAGGCACCCTTATAATCGTATTGAGCCGGAAGCGTTGATTCACGATCAGCAATAACGGCTTTGCCCGTGACAGTATCAGTGAGTGGGTCAGTACTTGACGGCGCAATCATGATGAGACTGCCGATGGCAACCAGCGCAATAACTGCAACAAGAATTAATTCATCAGACGCATGGTGATGTTCCGGCCTCATCAAACACCTCATTTTTTATGTGATTATGAATTAACTGGTTAGATAAGTATTGAATGTTGTGGTTTATAAAGTTTTCTTCTCTGTGAGAGTGAAGGTTAGAAAATGATAGTTAAAAAAAATAAAAAGAAAAAAAGAGATAAAATATCTTAACTCAAGAATGAGCTGTCCCCTCGCCGGAACTCAGGTAGGATAATGTTAGTTCCATTAACGCCAACGAGCCCCAGACCGGTGGCAGCAGCTATTGATGCGTTGGTTAAATCGTAGTTGATGCCATTAGGGGTTATGAGGTCAAGAACAGCGTCGATGCGTTGAAAGTAGATCCCATCAGTAGCAGCGAAAATCATGGTTCCTGTATAGACAAGCTCATTATCTTCGTTGATCGTTACTTCAAGCGTGTTCGGCATAATAAATCCACGAACAACATTATTTTTTGCAGCTTGCGCACTCGCAATCACCAGCAACAAAAGCAATAGGGCAGTCAGTGGTGCAAGCAATTTAAATAGTTTTGATTTCATCGGGTCAGCCTCCTCGTTGTTAGTTTAAATAGATGGGTGATAAACCCCCACCGTTTAATTCTGGATAATATTAGCCTGATTAGCCTATTTAAAGTTTGTTATACTCAAGGCACCAGATGTCTGTTCGCCCTTCCCAATCTCCGATTCAACCGAATGGTGTTTCAACAAAAGTGATTTTATGTTTTCGCTGATTAATACCACGTCGCCGAATGAAAGGATATCTTTCTGTTTTACCATTACTCCCTTTTTGCCGGTGATTTGATAGTCACCATCCAACGCAACCAACGCTGCATCAAGTTTCCGACCGGATACAACGAGCTCAAAGATTTTGCCGATGTATTCACCGGATGAAAAGAATACCTGTCTTCCAACACTTTCGCGTATGCTTGCGCGAATAGGAGCAGGCAGTGCACGAGACACCGCACGTGACACTGCATCAGTCACTCCACCAAATGCCGCACCAACAACACCTGATACTGCACCGGAGGCTGCAAGAGAGGTGCTCGATGTGCTTGATGTACTCGAGGGGCTTTCATTTTTTTGGGCGGATACTGTCGGAACGCTGGCAGGTACGAACGGTGTTGGCAATCGTGGAGAGATTGTTGAGTGAATTGATGTTGACGGAGCAGGCCGTGGTGCGGAGAAAGAATCAGCAACCGAACGCGTCACCGGTCGCGCCACTGGCATTGATTTGGTAACTGGTTTTAAGATTGGTTTCGGCATTGATTTCCCCGTGAGCTGTACAAAGGCATCTTCTAATGTTTCATTGACAAAGACCACATCGCCGAAGCAAAGAACGTCTTTCTGTTTGACACTTACGCCTTTCTTGCCGTGAATCGCAAACTGTCCGCCGGTTTGTATTAATGTTGAATCAATTTTCCTGCCGGAAATCAACAGCTCAAAGACTTTTCCAAGATACATACCCGAGGAAAAGAAGACGTGTTTTCCGATGCTCTCCCGCAGGCTGGCCCAGCCAGCTCGTCTGCCAGAAACTACGGTACAGAAAACTGAAGGAATGATAATTGGTTTCGGTTGTTTGGTGCCAATAGTTGTCGTGCCGATTCGTGGAATTCTTACTCGTGATATTCCTGCAAGCGCGTTTGTTATGGTTTCTGTTACTGGTTTGGTTAATTTAGTGAGCTGCGCAGGAATTTGTGCAGGGAGCTGCACTGCAGTTGACACTGTTGTTGACACTGCTGATTTCACTTTTGACACGCCGGAATCCAAAATTTCTGCAGCCTGGCCAGTTGTTTCAGTTATTCCATCCAACAAACGGGACACACCAGATGCAACTGATTTGATTGAGCCAGCGGCGCTCGAAACAATGTCTGAAAGCAGAATCAGTGGAGTATCCCGAGTATGCTGTTTATCTTGGAGTACGGGCCGCTCTTTGATTTTGCCGGTGATTGTTGCCTGCCATTGTTGTTGCTGCGGCACTGGTAGTGCTTTTGCAGCTGCCACGTCTTTTTGGATGTCGTTCAAGCGTTTGTTGACGTACTTGTGGTATGAATACAAGATAATCAACAGGAGAAGCACGAGTAAAATAAGGAACGGCAGCCAAGTATTTGCTGCTTGAGCTTCTGGCGGTATGTATTGTACCATACTGACAACCTGCAATCCTTCGTCGGTTACCCGGAAAGTGGCTGCAGCAACCGCATGCTGGTTGTTGCCATACGATACTTCAACCCGAAGCAGATGTTCTCCTTCTTTGAATGTAACGTCACTAATTGTTTTTATAAACGAGAGACTTCTGAATACGGCTTTTGTTTCGGATGAATTATAGATCGGTGTTCCATCAGGGTCAAGAATGGAGTATTTGAACAACACATCAACCGGCGGCCCTTTTGTTTCTATCATGGTTACCTTAAATTCGAGGTTTTGGTTTTTCAGCAACTCGAGATTTTCAAGGTTGAGCCAGATGTCAAACAGTGATTCTTGGCAGCTGCGCACTTCTGCTGGTTTGTCTTGTCCGCCTTTACAGGTTCCCACATTAGTACAAACGCGCGTTTGTGTTCCTCCAGTACACTCATCAGTCCATGCGTTACACTGCCAGATGAACGTACACGCAGGTTGGCCACCGGGTCCTCCGCCTCCTCCACCGCCACCTCCTCCGCCGGCAGGAGCACCGGGACTTGGCGCAGCAGGAGCAGGACTACCGCCAGGCGGCGCACCGCCTTCTTCACCGCCACCGCCAGCAGCAGCGCCACTGGAACTGGTACTACTATAAAAGCCAACGTTTGCTGAAAAACTTGAGGATTGCGCATCCCGACTACTTGATGCACCAGAAGGTGAATAGGATTGTGCGCTAAAGGTTGAACCAACACCAGTTCCCCCGCTTCCCGTAGCAGTGCGCTCGACACTGTAAACATCTCCCACTCCTTCCTGAAACGTGTCGATGGGTGGTACAGAAAAAGCAGAAATAGGAGGAGAGGTGGCGTTTGAATCGTTGACGATTGAGCTATTGGTTTCATTCAAGGGCACAATTTCAGGAATGGTTATATTCAGCGTTTCATTCAGTGTTTCGTTTCCGGGCGTAATTGAGACGTTGGTATCATTTGAGACGGTATCATTTATGCGGGGGATGATTGTTGGAGAATCAATAAAAGAGGACGTTTCATTCTTGGAAGAGGGTGACGAGTTGGTGCCATTGGAAATTATGACAGGAGATGTATCAACAACAGAGGGTGTTTCATTGGGTAACGTGTCGTTACGAGGGTTGATAGGAACAGGAAGTTCAATTGTTCCATTGGCAAACCAGATTGATTCGGGCGTTTCATTAATGGATGTCTCGTCAGGAAGCAGTTCTGGAAGAGTCTCTGGAAGAGAAATTGAATCAGGCATGGTTTCGTTGTCTCGGGTTTCAGGAGGAGGTACCGTTTCATTTGGGGAAGAGTCAATAGCCGGTACTGAGAACACCTCATCAAGAACAGGCGAGGTCACAACTTGAGATAGAGAGTGAACAACATAATTGGCACTTTCAGCTTGTGCAACAACAAAAGCGCAGAGCGTAACAAAGAGCACTACATACATCAATGAATACACAATTCCAGTAGGTTTGGTGATATGCATGAGTATGCCGTTTTGTTTTTTATTGTTAGTTGCCATTGTCTTTTGCAAGTTCAGCGCGAACATAATCAATGCGTATGGAGCGTGCCGTTGTTGATGTTTCTTCACCCCATACTCCAATCCATGATACATTTTGAGGAAGCGTTGTTGAATGATTTGCGACAAGCAGATTCTTGGTGAGTCCAGTGGTAATATAAAAAAGAACAGGGCTGCTTGCATTCGAAACATTTTCTTTAAGTATACGGAGTGTGACATAGTTATTTGTAGGATTACTGATAGCGGTATTCGTTCTTGTACAGTTGGTAATAGAAAAACAGGTTACAGCAAAAAAAGTTCCTGAGGTTAGATTTCCTTCAAAATAAGCCCCGTCAGTGATGTTAAGAAGCTTACCATCATCTTGTGTTCTGAAGTAACCAAAGGCAGTTGTTATAGAATTCCAAGCTGAAGGTATTAGAAACCTTGTTTCAAAATGAATGAATTTAGAAGCATTATATATCCCGATGTTGGTATCAAGAGTGCTGGTGATTGAATTAGGTGAACCACCAAGAGAAAATGCCATATCAGCGCCGTTGCTTGCTGCTGTTCCGTGTGTAAAGCTGTAAACTCCTAAAAAGTTAGAGCCGACTACATCACTACTAATGGTACTGGCTGTTCCGTTTGTGGTAATTCTGGTCGTCAGGGTATCACCCAAAAATTCTTCAAGAAATATTCGCCTCCCATTCTTACCAAAGGGGCTCACTATGCTTTTGTTTACTACCTCAAGTTTAGTGATATTTATTTCATCCAACGCTGCCTGTGACGCACCACTGGCGCCACTCGTTTGATCAGTCTCACACGTAAAAACCTTGTTAGTATCATTGTAAACAAGCTTCTGACTATCAGGCCCACAGGTCGGAAGCGTCCTATTCACATACAGACTATCAACACTAATCAACACACCACCATTCGCAATATTCCCCGACGACAAATTCAACTTCGTACCATTCAAACTGTTAAGTTTAGTCGTATTAATCCCATCCAAACGCGCCTGCACATTCGTCACATTAGCCTTGCTCAAATTCAACCCAATAGGCAATCCACCCTCGCCCTGCACTGGAAGATATCCTGCCGTCGAATCATTCAAACTATTCAACTTCGTCGTATTCACCCAATCCAACGCTGCCTGACTCGCACCCGACGCACTCTGATCAGTTTCACACGTAAAAACCTTAAACGTGTCGTTGTATACCAATTTTTGCGTATCCGGCCCACACACCGGCAAAGAACGATTAACAAAAGAACTATTCACACTGATTAAAACCGTATCATTCAACACCGCAGTCAAATTCAACTTACTATCATTTAGAGAATTAATCTTTGTTGTATTCACCCAATCAAGCCCCGCCTGCACATTCGTCACATTAGCCTTGCTCAAATTCAAACTATCCAAACCAGCTTGAGTATTCGTCACATTCGCCTTCGACGAATTCAACGAATCAACCGCACCCTGACTCGCACCCGACGTAGAAATATCAGACTCACACGTAAAAACCTTAAAAGTATCATTATAAACAAGTTTTTGCGAATCCGGCCCACACACCGGCAAAGAACGATTAACAAAACTACTATTAACACTGATTAAAACCGTATCATTCAACACCGCAGTCAAATTCAACTTCGAATCATTCAAACTCGTAATTTTGGTTGTGTTTACCCAATCCAAACCAGCCTGCACATTCGTCACATTAGCCTTCGACAAATTCAACGAATCAACCGGACCCTGACCAACCTTCGAATCATTCAAAGAGTTCAATTTAGTCGTATTCACCCAATCCAACGCACCCTGACTGATTCCCGAACCGGATTGATCAGTCTCACAGGTAAACACTTTAGCAGTATCGTTATATACCAACTTTTGGGTATCAGGACCACATACCGGCAAAGAACGATTCACATAGGTACTGTTAACACTTATTAGAATCATATCATTCGACAATGCAGATGCATTCAATTTTGAAGAATTTATTGACTGAACCAATGAGGTCTCGTTAGCATTCGGCTCACAGGTTACCGTCCCATTTTCGTTAACTACTCGTATCGAACTGCCTATGGCACATGAATTGACAAGCGAAAAGTTCACAAAGGAAAAATTGTTAATCAAACCGGGAGTCGCTTGAAATTCTAAACGTTCATTGGCACCAAAATCCATATCTTCATCGTTGATGGTGTACTCTTTATAATACAATTTCCCAAATTGGAGATCAGGATAGGTGATAACATTCCAACTCCCATTTACAATTCCATCAACAAAAGTATGATTATAGATTTTAGTTCCACCTGAAGAATTATCATAAATATCGATAGTCAAATTTCCCAAGGTAAGATTAGCGCCCGTTGATCTCACTTTTACATCGGTTCCCTGATCCGGAAGAACAGAAACCTGACCAAAAACAATGGAAGAAAGTAAGATAAAGTGCATAAATAGGCCAGAAAGTAGTTTTGAGTGTACCACAGACTTGACCACAATGTTGAGCGAGTTCATAGTGTTATCATCCAGTACCGGTTTATTTAGCCTTAGCCATTTTCATATAGACATAATCAACATGATGAGCATCTGCCGTTGTGTCTGATGATCGAGTAAATGTTCCAACCCAACTAACGTTTTGAGGCTTTGAATTTGTGTGATTTGCAACAAGAGTATAGTTCAGGTAAAAAAGAAGGTTATTGGTTTGGAGCTCACGTTTGATTGTATATATCTCATAGGCGGTATGAACAAGTTTACTGGTGTTGGTCGAAGTACAGGTGACAGAAGCACCTGCAGCACCTGTACCAACGCAGGTATTTGCCAAAAAATATGATCCTGCACCGTCATTAGATTTATTAAAAAAAGCACCATCAGTGATATTAGTGATGTTCTGAGTGACCAATGTTCTGAAGTAACCAATGGCAAATCTTTTGCCTGCAGAAGATGTAAGTATTTTTGCTTTTACTTCAAAATCAAGAATGTTAGTTGCGTTATATAAGGAGGTCGTGGTTATTGTTGTTCCACCGAGTGAAACGCCAGTAGAAGCACCAACTGATGCAGCTGAAGTAAAGTTGCCAACACCGTTGCTATTTTCTCTGATATTATCACCAGTGCCGATTGTGTGAGTTCCTAGGATGGTATATTGTGTTGAAACAGTATCACCCATAAATTCTTCGAGGAAGGTATTATATCCGTTTGAACCAAATGGCAGAACAGCACTGCTGTTCACCACACCTATTTTAGTGGTGTTTATTTCATCCAACGCTGCCTGTGAAGCACCACTTGCGCCACCCGTCTGATCAGTCTCGCATGTAAAAACCTTGTTAGTATCATTGTAAACAAGCTTCTGACTATCAGGACCACAAGTCGGAAGCGTCCTATTCACATACAGACTATCAACACTAATCAACACACCACCATTCGCAATATTCCCCGACGACAAATTCAACTTCGAATCATTCAAAGAACTAATCTTCGTCGTATTAACCCAATCAAGCCCCACTTGAGTATTAGTCACATTCGCCTTCGTACTATTCAAAGAATCAAGCGCAGCCTGCGACGCCTTCGAATCATTCAAACTATTCAACTTCGTCGTATTCACCCAATCCAACGCACCCTGCGACGCACCACTACCTGACACATCAGTCTCACACGTAAAAACCTTAAAAGTATCATTGTAAACTAATTTTTGCGTGTCAGGACCACACACCGGCAAAGAACGATTCACAAAAGAACTATTCACACTAATAAGAACCGTATCATTCAACACCGCAGTCAAATTCAACTTCGAATCATTCAAACTCGTGATTTTGGTTGTGTTTACCCAATCCAAACCAGCCTGCACATTCGTCACATTAGCCTTGGACGAATTCAAACTATCCAAACCAGCCTGAGTATTCGTCACATTAGCCTTCGACGAATTCAACGAATCAACCGCACCCTGACTCGCACCCGCAGCACTCTGATCAGTCTCACACGTAAAAACCTTAAACGTGTCGTTGTATACCAATTTTTGCGTGTCAGGACCACACACCGGCAAAGAACGATTCACAAAACTCGAATTAACACTGATAAGAATAGTATCATTCCTCACCGCAGTCAAATTCAATTTACTATCATTCAAACTAGTAAACTTCGTCGTATTCACCCAATCAAGTCCTGCTTGCGTATTCGTCACATTAGCCTTGCTCAAATTCAAACTATCCAAACCAGCCTGAGTATTCGTCACATTCGCCTTTGTACTATTCAACGAATCAACCGCACCCTGACTCGCACCCGCAACACTCTGATCAGTCTCACACGTAAAAACCTTAAAAGTATCATTATAAACAAGTTTTTGCGTATCAGGCCCACACACCGGCAAAGAACGATTCACAAAACTCGAATTAACACTAATCAAAATCGTATCATTCCGCACCGCAGTCAAATTCAATTTACTATCATTTAAAGAATTAATCTTAGTCGTATTCAACCAATCAAGTCCTGCTTGCGTATTCGTCACATTAGCCTTGGACGAATTCAAACTATCCAAACCAGCCTGTGTATTAGTAACATTCGCCTTTGTACTATTCAACGAATCAACCGCACCCTGACTCGCACCCGCAGCACTCTGATCAGTCTCACACGTAAAAACCTTAAACGTGTCGTTGTATACCAGTTTTTGCGTATCAGGCCCACACACCGGCAAAGA
>JAUSFM010000012.1 GCA_030651375.1 Candidatus Woesearchaeota archaeon
CGTCAGTGGCCTAGACGAAGTCCTCAACACCGCGCATCCTTTAGATAAAAAATGACCACAATAACAACCCTCACAGCGTTTTAAACGTGCTCCCATTGTTGTGCAATACCTGCACGATTTTTGTTCCTTATTCGGCAGGGCTGTCCCATCAAAAATTTTGAGTGAGGATAGCCCGTAGAGTGTCGTTACCCCAACCAGCCTTTTTGCGAAGCCCTTTGAGGCTAACGCCCTTGAAATGTTGTTTGGCATTATTGAGCATATTCATGACGATGTGGCGCACGATGGCCATGTTTTGCGGCGCGTGGTCTTTACGCACACGTGAGTGGTCTTCATTAAACACAACATCAAGCGTCCAGTGCAAAGTATTTTCGATTGCCCAATGCGCACGAATGGCATGCGCAATTTGCTTAGCATCAGCGGGGAGGCTGCTGATAAAAAAACGACGTTCGACGCTGGTTTTGCCATTGCCTTCGCGCGTTTCCTCCAACATAGCGACGCTGGTTAAACCACGCCAATCAGATTTTTTCTCCAGCCAATCAATCCGATCGGAAACGATGCAGCGCCGTGTTTCAATACGACCGTGGCCAGCATCCACGTCGGTATAACGGCTGACAATGCGGCTGTCAGCGGACTTGCTGTCCTCAGTTTCCAAAAACAAGCGCACAGCCTCATTTAGGTTACCTTGGTTTCCTTTGAGGGCGAGTACATAATCCCCTGCTTGTTCTTGAATCTGCATAGCTATCTCGCGCTGGCAGCCCATCGCATCAATGGTGACCGTATGCCCGCTAATATCAAGCAGCTTGAGTAGCGCAGGGATAGCAGTGATTTCATTGGATTTTTCGGTGACTTTTTGCTGCGCCAGAACAAGCCTGGCATTTGTTGCGAAAGCGCTGACCATGTGGATTGCAGCCATCCCGTTAGCAGCATTGGCACTGTTGCGCAGTGTTTTACCATCGATGGCGATGACTTCTTTTCCCTCTTGTGATACATCCTGCAGCGCGCCGACCCAAGCAATAAAACATCGACGAAATTCATCTGGATTAAGCGCTGCTAATACACGCGCAAATGTATTCTTGCAGGGTATGCCGGACGTGAAGGGAAAATACTCCCGTAAAAAGGGCAATTTCTCTTTGCCGAAAACCACAAAATCACGCCAACTTTCAGCGCCGCAAATGCAGCCGCAGAACAGCACAAGAAGAATTTCTTCAAGCGAGTACAACTTCGTTCGGTTTATTCTGGGATCAGTTAATTGGCCAAAATGTGCCTGAAAACTCTTCAAAATGGGCGTTACACATTGCAATGGCATCTCGGAATACTTCATCTCTCACCTAAATTCCGAGAGTAAACACTATTGCGCGAAAGTTTACAACTGGTTTTTGAGGGGTTTGGCAACTATATTTTGATGGGACAGCCCTGGGGTGACGCAGGAACCCCAACATTAGGCATCAAAAATCAGAATGAACGTATTGTGCAGGCGAATGGTGGGCTGGTGAAGCGTTAGCCCAACCGACGGCGCTGATTTTTTTGCAGCGACAGAATTATTTGATATCGCACGCGACCTTCAAGGTTGCTGCAAAAATGCTTCCAGGGACAGCCA
>JAUSFM010000013.1 GCA_030651375.1 Candidatus Woesearchaeota archaeon
AGGAGGTAGTGGTGGCGGTCGTGGTGGCGGTTACAAAACTGTTGTACCGACTATAAATGGTGTGTCTGTTTCGCTGACCAACTACGATGTTGCACGTATCCAGTACGGCACGGGTGCCTACCAGTTTGTGTTGAAATCCTCCGGCAAAGATGAGGTTGCTGTACGCATTGCTCAACAAGATTACAACATGATGGCAGGCAGGGCATTATCCTTGGATCTTGATAAAGATGGAACGAGCGACGTCAGCATTAGCTTGGTGTCAGTCACTCATAACTTGGCAACCTTTGTTGTCAAGCTGGGAGCATCTGCGCCAGTTGCAGTAGCACCGGTTGTTGCTCCAGAAACTGCACCTTCAGAGCCCAGTGCTCCATCGGTTGAACAAACAGGAGCAGCAGTGGAAGAAACTGCACCTGCAGCTGCGTACGAAGGAGCACAGGTTGATCAGGAACCTGAAGCATATGCACCTGCCAAGAAGAAACTTGGCGCAAGCACGGTTCTGACCCTGATTGTGGTCGTGATTATCGTGTTGCTGTTGGTGATGCACTTCAGGAAAAAGAAACAGTCATTTTAATCAATTTTTTTTATTTTTATACTTTTTTTAACAATAACGGGTGTTTTGTATGGATGTAAAACAGGTAACAACAAAAAATCCTTTTTTTGCAAGACAAGGCTCTCTTGCTTTGAAGTCATGGCTCACGTTCCTTCTTTTCTTTTTCATTCTCACTACTGCGTTGTCCGTGTATGCTACTGATGCTGATAGTGATGGTTTTGATGACACCACCCCGACTGCAACATTTCCTCGGGACTGTGATGACGACACTGCAGGAACGCGGCCGTTGATGAACAACAGCGATAATTTTATCAACGGTAGTATTAGTGTTCTTAAAATTTGTTCTGGTGCTTCTTACGTCTATGAAAACAGTCTTATTATCATAAACTCATCAAGTAATGCAAATCTCATCATCGGCTGCAATGGCAACAATACTGGAAACACCACCGGGCACGGTGCAAATTTTACTATTAATGCGACCGGCAGCGAGGTCAGCGGCAATGCAAGCTTGAGGAACTGGATACATATCAACGGCACCACCAGCGTCGTTACCATTGAAAACTGCACCCTTATCGGCATTGGTGACAAAAACCAAACCGCAGCTGAGACCAACCAAACAATCGCCGTCAACATTACCAACAGTAGTAATGTTGTCATTAAAAACTTCCAAGTCCGCGACACCAACTTCGGCGGCGTGCACATTGCCGGCGACTCAAACAACATCACCATCATGAATTCAGAATTTAGCAACATCACCGGCGGCACGAGCGACACTAACCTCCACGATGTTATCTGGGCAAAAAATGGAAACAATATTAATCTTTCATTTATCAATATTAGCATCACCGGAGCTAGTTTCAATGCCAGTTCCTCTTTGGGAGTGAACCTTTCCACCAACCGTGTTGTGCTCTACGGCAACCGATTTTCAACGAATGCCCCCTTGCCGTATGTCAAAAGCAACGGCTCAAGCCACATTATCAATAATAACAGTTTTGCCAACGCTACCTACAGCCTCTTTTTGGACAACAGCGACAACAACACCATCCGCGAGAATAACTTCACCAACGGCAAGGGTCAAAATTCAACCGGCATTCATTTCACACTCAGCGACAATAATACACTTTCAGATAATTTCTTCCCCAACATGACTGGCATTCCCGTAACGCTCCACCAGAGCCGTTCAAACTTGTTTACCGGCGACCGGTTTATTAACACGTCCATCGGCATCCGCATTAACACCTCCAGCCATAACCACTTCAGAAACATTACCATCCTCAACATGAGCGATGCAGCCGGCGGTGCAACAACTGCTATCACGGGCGCCATTATTATCGGCAATAATTCAAACAACAACACCATCCTCAACAGTTCCATTGTTTTCAACGGGTCGCTCACTGCAGGCGCCGGTATTTTTGTGATTAATTCGTCTGCAACAAATATCACCCGTAACGACATCAACAACTTCGGCGGAAGCCACGGCATTGTCTTGGTTGATAGCGAAAACAGCACGCTGTCCACCAACACGATACGAAACACGAGCATCGGATTAAACCTTACCGGCCTTTCCGGCGGAAATGCAAATCGACAGGCAAACCAGATAATCAACATAACTATCTACAATGCCACAACCCACGCAATCAATGACACCACAGGTGCAACCACCAACAATAGCATTACTTTTAACACTTCCAATGGGAGCATTATGTGGCGGAATCTTACTGATATGACTGTTTTTACCTCCAACTTTCATCTGGGTTCAAATCTGAGCATTCGCTATAACTTCACGAGTGCGAACATGACAGCGATGTACACAAAACTCAATACCACCGCACTCATTATTTTTATCGACACCAGCAGCAGTTTCCCTGTGCGGGCAGTTGCCTACAAAAACAGCACTCGGTGCGAAGTAGGCACCTGTACATCGCTCGGTGTATCCTCCACGGTGTATGAATTCAACCTCACTGACTGGACGAGTGCCAGCACGCAGGGAGAAATTAACTTAAGCATTGGTAATGCGGTTGATGCTGACGTTGACGGGTTCACGACGACCGGTGGTAACGATACCTTTCCCGTTGACTGTGATGACAGCAGCGCCAACATACGTCCGGTGAAAAACCTCAGCGAAAATCTTGTTGGGTACACGCTCAAACTCTGCCCGGGCACCTACCACAACGCAACGCTTGTTGTGAATGCGTCCAGCAACAACTCGGTTATCGTTGATTGTTCTGGCCAGTCTGCTGCAAACGGCAACTTTTCACTCGGCGGCACGGCGCGTCGCGAATGGCTCCTCGTCAACAACACTAATGCCGGTTCAAATGTTGTCAACTGCACGGTTATGGGTCTGTTCTATGGCAATGGCACGGCGCAGGATCCGAAAGATCAGGCAACAACAACAGTTGGTATCAATATAACCAACAGTAGCAATGTCAATGTCAGCGCCGTGGTACTTAAGCACCTCATCTATCCCGGACTTGTTGTTGGTGGCCTGACTGACGGCGGCAATGGCACTGCGGCGAATATCACCATCCTCAACAACAGCTTTGACAACATCACCGGAGACATGCTCTGGGCACGCATCGGCACGAATATTAACATCACCGGAAATAACTTTACTATTTCGCGTGACAATCAGTCCATGGCGATTAACATCAACCTGACAACGCCGCGTGTGTGGGTGTACAACAACCGTTTCAGCAGCGCTGCACAGGCACAGCTCCGCACTAATGAATCCAGCCACTCTATCCTCAATAACTCGTTTGGTGACGGAAACGCAACGACTGCAGAAATTGCAATTCACAACGGTGACAATCACACGTTCCTCGACAACAACTTCAGCATCTCAACCGCTGCGGGTTCCCGTGCATTGTACCTCGAAGGCAGCGGCAACAACACCATCAAATCAAACCGCGTCATGAACATTACCGGCGGCATTGGTCTCGAACTGAACAGCAGCAGCTCAAACACTATCTCCAATAACCTCTTCGCGAACAGCAGCATCAACGTGCTCATCAACACCTCGTCAAACGATGTCAACTTCAGCAATAATGACGTCATCTTTGCGGTTTCTGCACCGGGCTACGGCCTTGTGGTTAACACGTCTGACAACCTGACGCTCCAGAACAACACCTACCGCAACAATTCGGTTGGTGGGGTTGTCTTCTACAATGCAACTAACATCACAGCGCTCGGCGAGCATGTACGCAATGCCTCGGTATACGGTTTCTTATTCAACCACACATCCAACAGCAGACTGCAAAACATCAGCGCAGACGGAAACAACAACACCCTAAACACCTTTGCTATTGATACCGGTGCCAACCTGACGTTGAATGGTTTCAACAGCACGAATGCCAACGGTGTCGGTCTGTTCCTCATCAATGCAAGCCGAATCAACATCAGCAATTTCAACATCATTAATGCGAGTGCGAACGGCATTAAAATCCTGAATAGTACCAATATCTCTTCAGACTATGATAATGTGACCATCTCAAACATCAATGGCACCTCACTCGCACTGATTAATATTTCTTGGAATAGTAGCTTTGTTAATTTGTCAACGTTGTGGCTTGCTGGTCAGGGTTGGCCGGGGTTGTCTCCGAGTGGTTTCGGTATTTATGTTAATGGAAGTAGTTTCATTTCCTTCCACAATATAACTGTCAAGAATACGAGTAATACGAGCATTATTTACAGTAATGTGACTGGTGCGAGTGTCATTGGTTATTGTAATGTGACTAATTCAAGTACGAGTGTGTTTAATATTGTTTCAGATAATGCGGCACTCAGCACATCCAGTTGCACGATGATTGTAAACGCGAATATGTCTGGTGCAACTCTTGCTGTTTCAAGTGATACTGGAACTGGTGTTGCATTCAATGTTGGTGTTAATTTCACCGGTAACTTGAATTCGTATGTGAATGTTTCAGTAGCGGATTTGGTGTATGTCAATAGCACTGCTCTTGGCGGTGGAAACCTTCCGGCAAACATTACCATGAAAGGCTTTGGTTATAATGCTGATGGTGTGGTTGTTGACTATGAAGATGACGGAACTTTCCACGCGTGTGGTTCAAATTGTACATTAACTAGTACTGGTACGTCCTTATCATTCAACGTAAGCCATTTCAGTACCTACCAAGCATCTGCACGTGTAGGTGGAGCTCAGGGTGCAAGTGGCGCAGGAGGTAGTGGTGGCGGTCGTGGTGGCGGTTACAAAACTGTTGTACCGACTATAAATGGTGTGTCTGTTTCGCTGACCAACTACGATGTTGCACGTATCCAGTACGGCACGGGTGCCTACCAGTTTGTGTTGAAATCCTC